>JAFTHG010000090.1 GCA_017457555.1 Kiritimatiellia bacterium
AGTAGCCCCCTACTCAAATCTATTGAGTATAACGACAGGCTCAATTAGTCTTGACGAACACCCCTTTCTTTTGTCACACTTTGCACTGACTATCCTAATAGAGAGGGGACGCCCTCATTTTTCATCAGATTAAGGAGAGACTCCGATGAGTCAAGAAACAAAAACACTCACGCCGGAATTGCGTGCGTTCATTGAAGAATGGAAGCCACGTCCGGGCAACTTAATTATGGTCTTGCACAAGATCCAGCAGACATACGGTTATATGCCGCGCGAGATTGTGTTGGAATTAGCAGACTTGCTGGAAGTGCCACTGGCTAAAATCTATGGCGTGATTACGTTCTACAACTTCTTCAAGCTCAAACAGCCTGGCCGTAATCTGATTCAAGTTTGCTTGGGTACAGCTTGCTACCTTAAGGGTGGCGATGACATTATGAAGGCTTTGGAACAGGAGCTCGGCGTAGGCGTAAACACGGTAACGCCTGATGGTGAATTCTCCACTGAAGCGGTGCGTTGCTTGGGTTGCTGCGGTTTGGCGCCTGTTATTGTGATCAATGGCGAAGTCTTCGGCAAGGTGACCAAGGCGATGTTGCCGGGCATTTTGGACAAGTTCCGCAATAAACAAGCATAAGGAGTACGCCATGTCCGAAAAACTTACACGTGAATCGTTGGATGCATTGCGTGCTCGTTTGACTGAAGCGAACCGCAAGGATGAAGTGGGTGGCAAGCAGTATTTGTTGGTCTGCGGTGGCACTGCTTGTGATTCAAATGGTGGTCTCGCGCTCTATGCAGCGCTCAAGAAGGCTGCCGAGTATGCAGGTGCCAATGTCAGCATCGTGCGTACCGGTTGCATGGGTTTCTGTGAACGCGGTCCTATCGTCAAGGTATTGCCGTCTGATACCTTTTATGTTGATGTAAAACCGGAAGATGCTGCCGCCATCATTAACGAGCATATCGTAGGCGGTCATGTGGTAACACGTCTGCTCTATGATAAATCCCAGGCAGAAGCCGGCCACGAAGGTCAGGACATTGACTTCTATGCCAAGCAACAGCGCATTGTATTGCGTCACTGTGGCGTAATTGATCCTGAAAAGATTGACGATTACATTGCACACGATGGTTACTTAGGCCTCGAAAAGGCGCTCTTTGAATTGACGCCTGAGGGAATTATTCAGGAAATTCTGGACTCCGGTTTACGTGGTCGTGGCGGCGCAGGCTTCCCGACAGGCAAGAAGTGGCAGTTCTCTGCTGGCGTTCAGGCGGATCAGAAGTACATCGTCTGCAACGCTGACGAGGGCGACCCCGGTGCGTACATGGACCGCTCCACGTTGGAAGGCGACCCCCATGCAATTCTCGAAGCGATGATGATTGCCGGCCGTGCAACTGGTGCGACCAAGGGCTTCATCTACATCCGCGCCGAATATCCGCTGGCAATTAAACGCCTCCAGATCGCAATCGATCAGGCACGTGAATACGGCTTGCTCGGCTGTGAAAACATTTTGGGCACAGACTTCACCTTTGACATTGAACTGCGCTTTGGCGCAGGCGCCTTCGTCTGCGGTGAAGAAACAGCATTGCTTGCATCCATTGAAGGCAAGCGTGGTCAGCCGACCCCGCGTCCCCCCTTCCCGGCCGTCAAGGGTCTTTGGGGTAAGCCGACGGTCATCAACAACGTTGAAACATTAGCCAACGTTGCCGTCATCATTACAAAGGGTGCCAAGTGGTTCAGCTCGATTGGTCCAAAGACCAGCAAGGGCACCAAGGTCTTCGCCCTTACAGGTAAGGTGAAGAACTCCGGCCTGATTGAAGTGCCGATGGGTATCACCCTGCGCGAAATCATCTTTGATATCGGTGGTGGCATTCCGAATGGCCGCACCTTCAAGGCTGCACAGACAGGAGGTCCGTCTGGTGGTATGATTCCGCCGGAATTCCTGGATATGCCGATTGACTATGAATCCTTGGCCTCCATTGGTTCGATTATGGGTTCTGGCGGCTTGATTGTGATGGACGACACGGACTGCATCGTGGATGTTGCCAAGTTCTATTTGGAATTCACCGTGGATGAAAGCTGCGGCAAGTGTATGCCATGCCGCATTGGTGGCCGCGCACTGCTGAATACGCTCACGCGTATTTCCGAGGGTCGTGGTGAACCCGGTGACATTCAGAAGATGCGCGACATCTGCGATGCCATGAACCGCGCCTCCCTCTGTGGTCTCGGCCAGACGGCATCCAATCCCGTTCAGGCGATGTTGCGTTACTTCATGGACGAAGTCTTAACCCACATCAATGACCGCAAGTGCCCATCCGGCAAGTGCAAGAAACTGATTCAGTATCGTATTAATCCCGATCGTTGCGTAGGTTGCACCATGTGTGCCCGTATCTGCCCGGCAAATGCTATCACCGGTAAGATTAAGGAAAAGCACGTCATCGATTCGCAGAAGTGCATCAAGTGTGGTCAGTGCTATAACGCTTGTAAGTTGCACGCAATTGAACTCGCCTGAGGAGAAGCACAATGGAAGACGCTAAGAAAATGATTCATCTTGAAATCAACTGCATCGCTGTGGAAGTTCCCGAAGGCACCACGATTCTTGAAGCCGCTCGTAAGGTGGCAATCCGCATTCCGACACTCTGTCACCATCCCGACATCAAGGCATGGGCAGCTTGCGGTATCTGCGTTGTGCGTAATGGTAACTCCCCGAAATTGTTGCGCGCCTGCTGCACCGAAGTGGCAGAAGGCATGCACATTACCACGCACGATCCGGACATTGTGCAGATTCGTAAGACCGTGGTGGAATTGATCCTCAGCACGCACCCGAATGACTGCTTGCGTTGCCCGCGCTCGGGTAACTGCGAATTGCAGCGCGTCGCTGCGGACTTCGGCATCCGTGAAGTTCCCTTCCCTCGCCCGGCAATTGATCACATCCCGCGTGATACCAGCACGCCTTCAATTGTGTTGGAGCCGGATAAGTGCATCAAGTGCGGTCGTTGCGCCATCGTCTGTCAGGAAATGCAGAATGTGTGGGCACTGGAATTCATCGGTCGCGGTGAAAAGATGACGATCGCTCCTGCAGCAGATGTACCATTAAATGATTCGCCGTGTATCAAATGCGGTCAGTGCTCGGCTCACTGCCCTGTCGGCGCCATCTATGAAAAGGATGAAACCGCACAGGCATGGAATGCGCTGCGCGATCCGGAACGTTTCACAGTGGTCCAGATTGCACCTGCCGTGCGCGTGGCACTCGGTGAAGCATTCGGCATGAAGCCCGGCGAATTAACCACCGGTAAGATTTACACCGCGTTGCGTCGTCTCGGCTTTGAAGCCGTCTTTGACACCAACTTCTCTGCAGACCTCACTATTATGGAAGAAGGTACGGAGTTCGTCCAGCGCTTTACGCAAGGTGGTGAATTGCCGTTGATTACCTCCTGCTGCCCCTCGTGGACAGACTGGATGGAAAAATATGCAACGGACTTCATCCCGAACTTCTCCACGGCAAAGAGCCCGCAGCAGATGCTCGGCGTCATGGCCAAAACCTACTTCGCAGAAAAGATGGGCATTAATCCCGCTTCGATGTATGTCGTTTCCATCATGCCCTGCACCGCAAAGAAGTACGAAATTACCCGCTCCGACGAAATGCACGCCTCCGGGTATCAGGATGTTGATGTGGTATTGACCACGCGCGAACTGGCTCGTATGATTAAGATCGCAGGCCTTGACTTTGCCACCCTTCCCGAAAGCGAAGCAGATTCTATCCTCGGTGAATACACTGGCGCAGGCACACTCTTCGGTGCGACCGGCGGTGTGATGGAAGCAGCGTTACGTTCTGCCTACTACCTGATTACGAAGGAAGAATTGGCAGACGTGAACTTCACCCAAGTCCGTGGTTTGGAAGGCGTCAAGGAAGCCGTCATTGACATCAAGGGTACCAAGGTTTCAATCGCCGTGGCACACCAGATGGGCAATGTTGAGCAGGTCTTGGATGCCATTCGTGAAGATCGTGCCGCAGGCCGTCCGCCACGTTGGCAGTTCATTGAAGTGATGGCGTGCCGTGGTGGTTGCATCGGTGGCGGTGGTCAGCCGACGCTTGCGACGGATGAAATCCGCAAGATGCGCATGGAAGGTCTGTATAAGGATGACCGTGAGAAAGCCATTCGTTGCTCTCACCAGAATCCGCAGATTGCAAAGATCTATGCCGACTTCCTCGGTTCTCCCTGCAGTGAAAAGGCTCATCACCTCTTGCACACCCACTACTCGGCGAAGCCCGTCTACGCCAAGTAAGTCTTTGGTAGAGCAAACAACATATCAGCGTGTCACTTTGTGGCACGCTGATTGTTTTATCGTAAGACCGTTTGTTCCATAGGAAATCATACGGGAAGAGGTCCCAAGATGACTCATAAGAACGAGATTTGCATAGAGATAAACATGGGAAGAACGTTTAACAGAAGACGCCGAACACCTAATACGACGCCGATTCGTATAAAACAGCTGTAGAAAAATCTTTTAAGAGAAGTCGCTGAACAACTGACAAAACATGGATACAAGCAAGAAACATCCACAAGAGGTGCCACCGCTACACTAAAACAAGGGACATATAACAATAAAATCGGGAGTTTTCCCGCTTTTATTTGCAATCTGTTGTGTTGTCACTTAAACGACTTTAAATCCTACAGCTTTAATCTTAGCTAGCAATTCTGGTGTGCCATGTGCTACATTGATCTGCGTTGCACAATACTGGCGTCGATACGGATAGGTGCGACGCTGTGTTGCGAAGCGACGAATGCGTTGAGCTTGCGGCAAGTGAACGATATCCTGGAAGTTGAGGTGATCCGCCACAATCATTGACAACTTCTGCGTGAGGAACCAGAGGATTTCTTCATCCGTCTTACCATGAGCATTAATCTCCACTTTCGGATGAATCGGTGGCGGTAAGATGGGTTCAATTGACGGCGACCGCCCCAAATAGGTGCACAATGCATGATAGACAGCGATTGTGCCATTCACCTTACCCTCATATGAGTGACCAGCCAAGTGCGGCGTTGCCAAGAATGCCAAGTCGGCTAATTCCGTGGAGAAGTTTGGCTCATCTTCCCAGACGTCAATGATTGCATCTCCCAAACTGCCTTCACGCAATGCCACACAGAGTGCCTCTGTATCGCAAACAGCACCACGCGCCATATTGATCAGCACGGCACCATATTTTGCCTGCGCCAGTGTTTCAGCATTCAACATGTGCCATGTGGCATAGTCGCCTTCACGTGTTAATGGCACGAACGGAATAATGTAATCTGCCTCGGCCAACACATCCTTCAACGGCAAGAAACTTTGCGCTTCCAAGTCATAGGCATTCCGTTGACGCGGCGGATCGCAACACAACACCCGCATCCCCATTCCTTCACACCGAGTACGCACCATTGACCCAATCCATCCTACGCCAATAAGGGCAACCGTTGCTCCGGCGAGTGTACGATGACGTGTATGCGCATATTCCAACAGTGCTGCAAGGCAGTAATCTGCCACGCTTTCACCATTGGCACGCGGTGCATTTACCCAGCGAATCCCCTTACGATTCAGATAGGCGACATCCACGTGGTCCGTACCTGTGACCGCTGTCCCAACAAAACGGACGGAGGAGCCCTCTAACAACTCAGCCGTAATACGCGTATCGCGCACCATCAAAACATCCGCATCTTTCACCTGTTCTGCCGTGAGATGTGCCCCATCTACGAGCGTCACCGTGCCTAAGGTGCCAAAAAGTGTCCGCCCAAGCGGCATATTCGTGTCACAAACAATCTTCATTGCATATCCTCAAATGGACTTCCCAACGTTCATTGATATTCTACCCTATCCTTACTCCCTACGCAAGAATAAAAAATGAAAAGGTGCCTGATAGGCAGTTTTATCTACCTCAAATTAAGGTAATAGGCCCTACATCGTTAGTAAGAAAGCAACTACGATAAGGTTTTCTCTACCTCTCATTGCAAACAGGGGCCTTACCGCAATCGAATTAAATAGCCAGAAGCAGTGAAGATAACCGGATGTTGCACTCTAAAGGTAACACCTGTCATGCGTTCAGTATACGTTACAGAGGCGGTTTTTGTCACACGGTTAGGTTCGCCAATCGTAAAATCAAAGACCTGATCTGCGTACGCGACAGCATACGCTGTATCAGACGTTTCCAATAACAGGACATTGTTGGAAGCACCGGAGAGCGCACTGCCCCACGTATTGCCACCTGTGAGCGCACCTACGCGAGCAGATGCGGAGAGTTGGGCACCGTCATAAAGGACGACACTGTTATTCTTGAAAATCTCGGCGGCAGTATTGCAATTGCCGACCAATCCGCCCACGCCCGGATGCGTTGTTCCGGCGGCGGCCGTCAACGTTGCAGTAGGATAGAGTTCAACACTGCAATTTTGAATCCGCGCATACTCTGTCGCAGATGCCTGATTCAGGTTACCGACAGCTCCGCCGACTCGGCCATTTCCTGTTGCGGTCAGTGCACCTTCAATCCTCACGTTACACTGCTTGACAATCGCCGTATTGTCTTGCAAAGCGGCATAGACATCGCCAGCAATACCACCAACAGAATTCACGCCTGTAATGGAGGCACCTTCTTTTACGATAACCGTCACATTCTCAATGCACCCATTTGCATTCAGCGTATCAACTACTGCACCATTTGCCGACAGTGCACCATCCACAATAATCGTCATATTCTTGATTGTAGCCCCTACACCACCTGGAATCGCCGCACCGCCACCTTTCAAGGTAATGGTATGGCCCTGACCATCTACGCTCCCTGAAACGCTGAGTGGGCGAAGATTATCCGCTGTCAGCGTCAGATCCG
>JAFTHG010000091.1 GCA_017457555.1 Kiritimatiellia bacterium
CCCGACAGTCGCAAGATTCACTTGCACTCGCTGGATGGAAAACGCTGGAAGAGTGAAAAGGAAGCCGCACAACGTGGCATTGAAGATTTGGCCGCAGGACTTCTGGAAACGCAAGCCCGCCGCAGAATCATCCCAGGCTTTGCTTTTTCGCTGTCAGACCCTTGGTTAGCCGAGTTTGAAGCCATGTTTCCATGGCAGGAAACGCCCGATCAGGCCCGTGCCATCGCAGAGATTAAGGCCGATATGGCTGCGCCTGTCGCTATGGACCGCCTCCTCTGCGGCGATGCCGGCTATGGTAAAACCGAGGTCGCGATGCGTGCCGCTTTCATTGCGGTGACCAATCATAAGCAAGTAGCCCTGTTAGCTCCCACAACCGTGCTGGCAGAACAGCACTACGCCACCTTCTGTGATCGCATGGCCCACTTCCCAATTCGGATTGAAGTCCTCTCCAGATTCCGGACACCGGGCCAACGCCGTCAGGTCCGGCAAGCCGCAGAACGCGGTGAAGTGGATATCTTGATTGGTACCCACGCTCTACTCTCCGACAATGTTGACTTCAAAGACCTCGGTCTGCTGATTATTGACGAAGAGCAACGCTTCGGTGTCGCCCACAAAGAACGCCTCAAACGTCTGCGTGCGCTGGTGGATGTCCTCACCATGAGTGCCACTCCCATCCCGCGCACCCTTTACCTCTCCCTCACCGGTGCGCGCGATCTCTCACTTATTCAAACGCCACCGCTCAACCGTGTCGCCGTGGAAACCCTCATCCAACGCGATGAAGATGCCGTCCTCACGGCAATTCTCCGGAAAGAACTCGCCCGAGGCGGTCAAACCTACTACCTTTACAATCGCGTCCGTACCATCGGTGCCATCTACGCACGCCTTCAACGCCTCGTGCCGGAAGCCCGCATTCTCGTTGCCCACGGGCAAATGCCGCCACACGAATTGGCCGAAACGATGCACACCTTTGAACAGGGTGATGCCGACATTCTGCTCTGTACCACCATTATTGAAAGCGGCATTGATATCCCACGCGCCAACACCATCATCATTGACCGCGCCGACCGCTTCGGCTTGGCCGACCTCTATCAGCTGCGGGGCCGCGTTGGACGTTCTGCCGTAAAAGGTTTTGCCTGCCTACTATTGCCACCGGATGGCACAATGGACAGCGATGCGCGTCGCCGTTTACAAGCCCTGCGGCGACATAGCGGATTGGGCTCCGGTTATGCCATCGCAATGCGCGATCTGGAGATTCGAGGCTCCGGAAACCTCCTTGGTGCCGCCCAAAGCGGTCATATCGCCGCCATTGGATTTGGCCTCTATTGCCAACTTCTCCGCCGCACCGTGGCACGCCTTAAAGGAGAGGCCATCCCCAATCTGGTTGACGTTGAATTAGCCTTTGACTTCTTAGACGCCTCCCCTGGAGCGCAAGGCGACAATGCTGCCGCCATCCCCTACGATTACATTGAAGATGAAGCGCAGCGTATGAATGTTTACCGGCGCATCGCAGAAGCCATCTCTCCCAGCGAACTCAAAACGTTGGAAAAAGAATTAGCCGATCGCTACGGGCCTCTGCCCAAAGCCGCCCGGCGCACCTTGAAGATGGCAGAACTGCGTATGCTTGCTGCAACCAAAGCTCTGGCAAAGGTGGAAATCCTCAACCACCGCCTGACTTGCTTTGCCAAATTGAATTACGCCCCCCTGCGACACTGTTCACACGTGCCTCTCCCCCTTGAAAACGCAGACCAACGCCTGAACCGAATCGCGCGCATACTCAAATCGCTCACATAGCAGATTCCTGCCCCGCTCCTATTGAGATGATAGCACAGGTGGGTGGTTATAGCAAATGACGTGGGCGTGTGTGGGAAAAGTTATCAACAATTTTACAGCGAAAAACCGGCAATTTTGAGCCAAATTATCGGCGAAAAAGCGGGTCAATTTCAGCGAAAGTAAAGCGCAGTTTCAGCGAAAGTGAACCACAATTTCAGCGACATTGGCGTTATCAACAGCCCAAACCGTGTTGATCAGTCAGGCATTTTGCACTCAAGAAGCCGCTGTAGCGGAGTTGATTTTGGGCGATTTTCAGCATAAGTCACTGCAATTCAATGTCTTATACAGAAAAATACTTCTCTTCAAAAAGGGCGGATTTGAGGATAAAAAGCGGCAAAACCGCTCCAAAAACCGTGCCACCAAAAAAAGTTTTCAACAGGGCAAAAAGAGGTACAAAAGGCGAAAAAGATGAAAACCTGCGTCAATTGGCTGCTCCACTGTGACGCATACGCTCGCAATGCTCGCTTTGAATGGCGGGTTGCGCATGGCGCAAACGCTTAAACGCAAAACGCTTAGTATGCCCGGCGCCGTTACGCTACGCCGCAGTAAGCCGTGCAACTCGTGAAATGCGGTGATGGCTTTTCGTCTCGCAAGGGCGGCAGATCACCATCCCTGACTCCCCCCGAGAATCTCCACACTAAGCCTAAAGCGATAAAAGAAACAGAAGGGACAAAAGGACACATCCTTCAGGTCTTCTAAGCAAAAGCCCGGGAAGGGCGGCAGAAGACAGCCAAGGGGTGAAGCGAGTAACACGAGCGATCATCCCTGAACCAAGCATCAAATAGAATCATCAAGTCCTGAAAGGGCAGCAGAAGACAGCTGGGGGTGAAGCGAATACCACGAGCGATCATCCCTGAACCAAGCATCAAATAGAATCATCAAGCCCCGAA
>JAFTHG010000092.1 GCA_017457555.1 Kiritimatiellia bacterium
TGCAAGCCGTTTCTGAGAAGTATCCGGAATTCAGTGGCAAGTGCACCGCTGGCACCATTCTTCCCGGACCACACCCGTTTGACCTGATGCAAGATCCATGGTTGAAGGAAATTACTTGGAATGGCTCGGAAAAACATACATGCCCTGCATACCGGGACCGTAAGGGACAAGTGTGGGCGAGATGCGATGGCATCTTAGACATTCACATGTTCTATCGTGCTGACCCAAGTTATGACCTTGGTGCTGCGAACAATAATGTCTTTGAGTGGTTACCCAAAGGTCATTATAACGACTTTTACGGGAAGGCTGTTGATGCATGGACGTGGGAAATCAACTGGCCTGAGAACGTGCCGACGCTCAAACTGGGGCAAACCCTTACAACTGCTGTTAATGGTTTGCCTGAAGTTTGGAACGCTAAGAGTTTGGCCCTCGTGTATACCAATGCAACCGCGATTCTGTTTGATCCGACAGTCATTCAGTCTACTGGCCCAAAAGACTCTGAAGGCCGTAATGCCTTCACTACAACGTCCGAATTCGTCCGCTTTTTAGGTTTGACGCCAGGCGAAGACGGCATAACGTATAAGGGAGGCCGCTATACCTTTGGTAAAGCTCCAGCTTCTGTCGCTGACCGATTCTACATTGACACTTCCGCAGAAATCGCCTCTTGCGTACGTTTACGCGGCGAAATGGAAGAGAAGAACGCCGGCACCAAGATGCTTCACCTGAATCTCTTGAACCAACAAGAACGCAGTGAACTTGCTGCAATGTTGGATGATAAGGGCAAGACGATCGCAGAAGTGTGGTCATCCCTCTTCACAACCCCAACGGATAACGCCCTCTTCGCCCAAGAGGCTGTTGAACCTTCATTGACCACTACGAATCAAACCGCGAGCGTTGTAAGCCCCAGCACACCCTATCAGGTTGAATGGCAGACGACCTACAAGCCCGTGGATCACTATGCTTTGACCGCAAAGGGAATTGGACCTAATCAGAATGGCTACCTGACCCTATTGGAAAATGACAATCCTGATACGGCTATTGTTGCGGAAGGTGACCCCATTTCCATGCATATCATCAAGGTGGTGCCGGAGTTGTACACAGGTTCCCTGATTGTTCGCGAAGATCCCACCAATCTGCTCTCCCAGCAACTCTCCGTCCTCTACACCGAAGGCTTCGCCGGCGATGCTGGGAATTACACCTTTGAATGGAAGTGGGCAGAACCCACTGCTACGGGACGCGTGCCCGAGAATTACGAAAATGGCTATATGCTCCATGCCAAAGCGGATGGCTTAACGCGTTTCCTCATCGGTGCTCAGGGTGACACCTTGGAAAATATGGTTAACCGTTACTATGTCATGCGCTATAGACCCAAGGCGGGATCAACCGAACTTGACGCCCTTAAGGCTGCCATCAAGGCACGGGATAAGGATACTGCAGACCTCTCGGATAACGATCCGCGTCTATGGAGTGATTGGTGCGGACCGACGTTAGCCGAGGGATGGATTCAACGTGTCTTGAATAACGTCACACCCTTTACTCAACGTATGACCGACCTCTACACGAATCCCACAGAAACAGCAGTTTCCATGATTCAACAGGCTGGCGCCCCCTACACCGGTGACGTGGCTCTCAATCAAGACAATCTTACCAATGTGGGCCTTATTCAACTCTATGCCACCTTGCTCAACAAGGCTGAGTCAATGAGTATCAATCAGACAACCGGTTCTGGTGCGGTGAATGATCAGCTTCTCCTTGCCGCCACACGCCTTGCCGACCTCTACTGCGTCTTAGGTGATGAGGCTTATGTGGATGCACTCAATCCAACGATTGGGTTCGGTTCAGAGTTCGCCCGTGTGGACGATGCCAACATTGGCATTGATTACGGCGCACTCTCCACAGGTCTCTTCTGCTTTGACAACCAGGTACAATCCCTCCTGGATGAAGAACTCGCCCTCTTGCGCGGACGTGCTGCCGAGGATGCCCCCTCCAAACAGACGGGGCCGTGGTACAATCGCTTGCTGTGGAACTTCACCAAGGGCATCACTGCCGGTGAAGTTGCCTACGCTGTCAACTACAACATCACCGGATCGACCACAGGTATCCTTGACGAAGAAACTGCGGCAAAACTCTATCCGCAGGGACATGGCGATGCGTATGGTCACTATCTCTCTGCCGTAAAGGCCTACTACCGTCTGTTACGCAATCCCAATTTCTCGTGGGGCACGCCGGGCATGGGCGAAATGTTAATGGCCGACGCAGTTGTCAACAATGACTATTACGAAGAAAACCGTTTCAGTGAACTCGCAGGCGCTCTTGCCAAGACCGCTGCAGCCATTATGGAGCGTACCGCGCAAAAAGCGTGGCGTGACAATGGGGGGCTGCCGGGTGCCGGTTATCTCGACGAAGACGCTTCACGTGCTTTTGGCTATGGCGAATGGGGTACACGCGGTGCGCTCGGTGCATTCTATGGTTGGGCTGTAGGTAACTCACTCTTGCCCGCTGGACCGACACAAGATCACCTCTGGCAATTCCGCGCAATTCGCCAGGAAGATGCGCTAATGCCGCCCACAATCGTGGCAGAATTGCCGCAAGACTGCTCCACCTCCGCAACATTCAAACCCGATGGAGATACCGGCGAGACATTGCTTCAACCCTTCACCTTTGAATTACAGATTGAGGTAACCGAAGCTCAACCCGCGCTGACTGGCGAAAATACAGCGCCACCCTTGCTCTTCCTCGGTTCACAATCAGAGAGTTCGGCAGCCGATGGGCTTACGATCTTCCGCGATGCAAATGGTCTCCTGACAGCCACCCACGGAAAGGGGCTCACAACGCTTGGTACATTGCCCCCCAATGAACGCTGTCTGCTTGCCATTCGTCGCTCCGTAACATTACTTGATGCGAATCTGAAAACCTACGATCAACAATTAACGGTAACGCTTTTGAACGCTAATGGAATGCCGTATTGGGAAACTGTATTGCCAGAGACAGCCTCAGAAAAACAGCCACTCTTCGAATTCAATGGCAAATTGCTGCTTGGTTGCGGCATTGAAGGCACCTTCCACGAGATCCGTTGGTGGCAGGGCATTGCCCGCTCCAATGAGGCATTGGTTGCGGCACGCCAGAAACTCATCTCTGAAAGTACAGCGCTCAAATTTGCCGTGCACACCTATGCCGATGCGGCAACCGACACCTTACGGGATACGGTCAGCTCAAACGCATGCCAAGTCATCGGCGGTACGTGGGAGAAGATTGCCTCCAACGGCCTCGCTACAGACTTCCGTGACGATGGTTTGTTGCGAATTAACCGTAGCACAGCAGACGACCTAAACGACCTGCCCCAGCAGCTGAAAAGCATTACCGATTCGCTTGACCGTTTGGATGTTGGTGTCTCACCTTTAGGCTTGGTCCACAATGCCATGCCCTTTGACCTTTCTCCGATTGGTTTGGAAGATGGCACGCAGACCCACTTCGAGCAGATCCTCTCGCGTGCCGAAACTGCCGTGGCCAATGCCGCCACCATCCTTGACCACGTCCAACAGCTCGGCAACCGCTTGCGTCAAATCCAAGAGGCGCAAACCGCCTATGAGGAACAACTGGAGTCGCAGGAAGCATCGCTCACTGCCGACCTGATTGGTTATTACGGCACACCCTACTCCGGCGATATCGGTGCTGGCAAGTTCTATACACAAGATTACGCAGGCCCAGACCTCTATCACTATATGTACATGGACTTGACTGCTTATGGTCTCACCGAAGTCCCCTCTTCATCCAACGCCAAGGTGACACGTGCGTACCAAATCGCCGAGGAAGATTACCGTTATGTCGGTGACTATGGCAAGAACTCGTCTTTACAGGTTGAGAAGAAAGGTACACTCTCCCTCTCCTATGACTTAACAGCAGATGGCTTCATTGCTAAGCCGGAAGATCTGACAGGCTCCCGCCGAACCACTGGCGCCATCCAGCAGGCCTATGCCGATGTCTTGACAGCCTATGTCGCCTACGACAATCTCTTGAAACTGGCGACCCAGCAGGAAAAACTAATGGAAGACATCATCACCGAAATGCAAGCGGTCTACCGTTCCTCTGTCCAATTCTATCAATTCAAGGCAATCTGCGAAACGGTTCTGAACACCATTCAGGCAGGAAATGCCATCGGAGCCGCCGTTACGAATGCTTTAGGTGTCACTTACGAAATCACCAATACTTTTGCTAACGCTTCTGCAGAAAGCGCATCAACATGGGTTGTGGCAGGTCTCGCAGCAGGCACAAACGCATCTGAGACGATAGCAAAATTCGTAGCTGCTGGTGTCGTTATCCCTTCGGAAATAACATCCAAAGTAGCGAATGCAGAGTTTGCAACGGCCAACGCCATAGTCAAAGCGGTTGATCAATTCATCCGTGCAGAAACGGCACTCTTTGGGAATGAAGTAAATTTGCGGGCTTCACTGTTCAATTATCGCTCCGCCTTGCGTACACAACTCGGCACGTATGTCGGGACCATCAACAGCCTTCACTCTGCCGCTGCGCTCTTACAGGCAAAGATTCAACAGATGACGCAAACAATCTATGAAGCGGAGGGTATCCAGAGTGTTCGCAATCGCGTTCGTCGTCAAGCGGCAGATGGCATCGCACGGATGCGCTACAACGACATGTTCTTCCGTCAATTGCGAAATGAGGCCCTTGCGCGTTATGAGAAGGCTTTTGCCCTTGCCCAACGTTATACTTACCTCGCCGCACAGGCTTATGACTACGAAACCTGCCAACTCACCGCTGGCCTCGCTGGGGATGACTTCCGCGGAGAAATTGTGGCGGCTCGGTCACTGGGCGTTCTCACGGCTGATCGCAAACCGATGTTGGCCGGCTCCTATGGCGACCCGGGGCTTTCCGACATCTTGGCACGTCTAAAAGCCGACTATCTCGTACTCAAACCGCGCCTTGGCATTAACAATCCCAAACAGGAAATGACCTGGTTCTCCCTGCGCCGCGAACTGCTCCGCTTTGGGTCTGACAGCGAAGGCGACCGTGCATGGCAAGCAGCATTGGAGCGTTATACCGTCAAAGACCTCCGTGCTCACGCCGAGTTTATGCGCTACTGCCGTCCGCTCACCTCCTCCACGGGGACCACCCTCGCGGAACCAGGGCTGGTCATTCCTTTTGAAACCTCCATCGATTTTGCCCGTAACTTCTTCGGGAAGGATTTACAGGGTGGCGACTCGGCCTTCTCTCCAACAGACTTTGCTACGCGCATTGCCGGTGCCGGTGTTGCACTTGAAGGTTACAATGTCCCAGCATCCGGTGTGGTTGGCACACCTCCCCTTGCCGCCACGCCGCAAGTCTATCTTGTGCCGGCAGGTGATGACTACTTCCGCACGCCAGGAGATGCGGACACCATCCTGCGTTACAGTGTTGTGGATCAGACGGTTCCGCTCCCCTACAATGTCGGTCAATCCCAACTCGATGATCCCGATTGGCAACCGCTTTACGATGGCAATACCGGCGGTGTTGATCTGGGAGCACGTTTGAGAAAGTATGGTTCCTTCCGCGCTTCCGTGGGAACGGATACCGCTGAAACTGGTTCCACACGCCTGATTGGGCGTTCGGTATGGAACAGCCGCTGGCTCCTGATTATTCCATTCGGATCCATGCACACTGACCGTGATGCGGCAATGCGTGCGTTCATCTATGGTACCACCGCCTATCCGGGTGTTAATGACATCCGCCTGGGCTTGCGGACCTACTCTCACGAAGGCAATTGATTCTGGAGATTTACCCATGATTACAGCCAAGAAATGCTTCACTGCAGGTGCCGCACTGCTGGCACTCACCCTCGTTGCCGTAGAATTACCCTCCGTCACCTATATCGGTCGTATCACCAATGCTGAGGGCATTGACCCCTCTCTCACCGATTCAGATGCGACTATCCGGCTCTTACGCACCGACAACCAGCACTGTCTGGCCCAATCGGCCATCTCTGCGCTTGAACCCACGCGCTACAACTATCGCCTGTATGCGCCAATGACGGATGACACCGCGTCGACAACCTATGGTAAAGTTGACCTCGCCGTGGCCTTTCAGGTCACGATGTCGGGCAAGACATACACCTCATCTGGCCTCGCCTTGCCACAGCCCGGCACCCTCGTCCAGTACGATCTCGCCTTTGCAACCGATGCCAATCAGAATGGTGTTGCCGATGCGTACGAGGAAGAGATGGAGCTCTTCGAGATGCCCGCTGCCGGAGTGGAAGGTCCTTACGATGCCGATGCCGACTACGATGGCGATGGGATGAACAATCGTGATGAGTACTATGCCGGCACAGATCCACTCAATGCGGCGGATCGTTTAGCCGTTGTGACCCTCACGCCCAATGCCCTTGAGGGTCATACTGCCGTGGAGTTTATCATCTCACAGGGCCATAGTTACGGAATTAAAACGGCCGATTCGCTTGCTGATGGTCTCACTGAAAAACCCTTCCGTGTGGTTCCTCAGACAGGCGAACGCCTCTACCACCGCCTCAATGTCGGGAAGAATGCCGCTGCCACCGCCACAGTCTACCTCCTTCCGGAGGCAGTGACCTCCAAGTTTATTCGCGTCATGGTCGACACTGTTCCCCTCTCTGCCCCGACTGAATAAACGCGCCCTCATTCCTTCTCCACTGAAAGGAATCCTGCAATGCGCCCCATTACGCTTCTTGCATTCGCACTTCTACTATTGGCACTGCCCTGCTACATTGGATACGCAGAAACACCACCCACTGCCTCAGAAGAGAATGTTTTCACCAACCATGCCGGCATCCAACTCTACGCCACGCCGAAATCGCTGAATGAAGACACGCGCATGGTTCGCCTCCGGAAATTGGACGGCTCCATCCTTGAGATCCCCCTCAACATCTTTCCGCAGTCCGAACAGGCACGCATCCTTGCTGTACTTGAATACCCCATCATTCCTGATGACCTCAAAGCCCCGCTTGAGCACTATCGTCAACGTTTGGCCAAAGCTCGCGCGCTCTGCGAACGGGGACTTCTAACACTCGCAGAACTGCGCGAAACAGAAGTGCGCCTTGCCAAAGCGTGGGCACTCCGATTGCAACGTCGCGCCAAAGATGCGCCCCCGATGCCGCACCTCCCCGACTTGCCCTCCGTGAAGTAACCTTTTGAAGTCGCCGAATAAACGGGCTACATCTAAAGAGATCCGGAGCAAAACAGATCCGCACGTTAAGATAAAAAAGACACTCCTGAGCGCAGGAGTGTCTTTTTTAAATCCAGCAGTAAGTGTTTATAGGGCAGCTTTCCGTGCTTCCAAAGCAGCAATCTGCGCTTCCAATTCCACCTTACGGTCACGCTGATTCTGAATAATCGCCTCCGGCGCCTTGGACACAAAGGCCTCATTGGAGAGTTTGGCATTGATACCCTTCAGGAAACCTTGCAACTTCGCAATCTCCTTATCCAGCTTCTCTGCTTCCGCCTTCGTATCAATCAGGCCTTCAAGAGGCAGGTAAACCATGCCTGCCGTCAATAATTTGGAGGGCATCGCCTTCTCTGGAGCCACTGTCACAAAGGTAATTTCCTCTGCGCGGATTGCACTCTTCAGCGAATCCAAGTCACGCACCAACTTTGCTTCCAGTGCGGTAGTTGCCGGATGGAGGAGAAGTTTGACGGCGAGTGCCGGCGGCACACCTGAATCTGCGCGCAACGAACGGCACCCCGTAATGAGTTCACGCTTTGTTTCCACATAGCGCAAAACCTCTTCCGAGAGCCCCCACTGCTCTTTTTGTTCGGCCGAGTAACCCGTGGGATAGGCCGAGCGCATAATAGAGGCTTCTTCCGAACAATAGCCCAACTGATGCCAGATTTCTTCCGTAACAAAGGGCATATACGGATGCAACAGGCGCAGAATCTTACCATACACATCTGCCAGAAGTCCCAAGACCTGACGGCGACGTGCCGCATCTTCTGCATTCAAATCACCCTTGGCATATTCCAGATACCAGTCACAGAAGTCTGTCCAAGCGAAATCATAGATAGCCAGCGAGCCTTCTTGAATGCGATACTTGCTCAAGGCTGCCGACATTGCCGCGCAGACGTGATCTGTCTTCAGAAGTAAATGACGGTCATCATCGTGCAATAGTGTCGGATCAAGCGTCAATTGCCCCCCGGCGAAGTCTGCGAAGGAAAAATCGCCCAACTTTTCTGCATTCATCTGCAGGAAGCGTGCCGCATTCCACAGTTTAGTGCCGAAGTTGCGGCCGATTTCAAACTTGCTCATATCCACCTTGGTGTCGGTTTCCATCGAGGTGATCAAGGCCAGCGAGAAGCGCAGCGCATCTGCCGAATACTGTTCAATCACTTCAAGCGGATCCAGCGAGTTACCCAAACTCTTCGACATCTTGCGTCCCTGAGCATCGCGCACAATACCGTGCAAAATGATGTTCTTGAAGGGAGCCTTGCCCATGAATTCATAACCCGCCATCATCATACGAGCCACCCAGAAGAAGAGGATGTCCGCACCAGTCACGAGATCCGCCGTAGGATAATAGAAGTCAAGTTCAGCCGTCTTCTCTGGCCAACCAAAGGTTGAGAAGGGCCACAACCACGAGGAGAACCACGTGTCCAGCACATCGGGATCCTGTGTGATTGCCGCCTTACCGGCGCCACACTTCGGGCAAGTCTCTGGAGCCGTGGGGCTGGCCCACTCATGGCCGCAAGCACAGGTATAGACCGGAATGCGATGCCCCCACCAAATCTGACGGCTGATGCACCAATCACGGATATTTTCCATCCAGTTGAAGTAAACACTTTCCCAACGTTTCGGTTGGATAGTCACTTCGCCCTTCCGCACGGCTTCAAGCGCCGGTTGTGCCAGCGGCTTCATCTTGACAAACCACTGCTTGGAAAGACGGCTGTCCACCACAGTGTGGCAACGGTAACAGTGACCAATCTGGTTTTGGTAGGGTTCGATCTTCACCAGATAGCCACCCTTCTCCAAATCAGCCACAATGGCCTTGCGACACTCAAAACGATCCATCCCGTTATACCCGGATAACTCGTTCATCGTGCCATCGTCATTCATGACATCAACCTGCGGCAAGTTATGGCGCTGTCCCACTGCAAAGTCATTCGCGTCATGCGCAGGCGTAATCTTCACCACACCCGTGCCGAAATCCTTCTCTACGTAATCGTCAAAGACCACCGGAATTTCACGCCCCGTCAAAGGCAGAAGCACCTTCTTACCCTTCAAGTGTGCATAGCGTTCATCCTTCGGATTCACGGCCACTGCCGTATCACCCGGCAATGTTTCCGGACGCGTTGTTGCCACCGTCACATACTCATCTTCACTGCCCACCACAGGATAGCGCACATACCACAAGTTTCCGCTGTTGGGTTCATGCTCCACCTCATCATCTGCCAGAGCCGTACCACAACGTGGACACCAGTTCACAATGTAATTGCCGCGATAAATCAACCCCTTGTTGTACAAATCGCAAAAGACCTTCGCCACCGCAGCCGAGAGGCCCTCATCCATCGTAAAGCGTTCACGCTGCCAGTCCGTGGAGTTACCCAACTTCCGCTGCTGACGCACAATTGTGCCGCCATATTCCTTACGCCACTGCCACACGCGCTCAATAAAGGCCTCACGTCCCAAATCCTGACGGCGCTTCCCCTCTTTACGCAACGCCTTTTCCACCACATTCTGTGTCGCGATACCTGCATGGTCCGTTCCCGGGAGCCAACACGTATTATCCCCACACATACGATGCCACCGCACCAAAACATCCTGAATCGTCTGGTTCAATGCATGGCCCATATGCAGAATACCGGTCACATTCGGAGGTGGGATTACGACCGAATACGGCTTACCACCAACTGCGGGTTCATCATGAAAACACCCCTGCTCTTCCCACCGGGGATACCACTTCGCTTCAACTGACTTTGGATCGTAGTGCTTGTCCATCATGGATAAAAATCCTTTACCTTATAAAATAAACGCGCGATAGTATAGCACACTTTCTCCCCAAAGAGAGCGAAAAGCGTAGAACGCCCCCCATTTTGCCTGATGTGTCATCGGAAGACGCAGAATGATTTTCATAGCTTGCAGATTGAATCGTGTTATCCATCATTTCAAACCATAAAGACATTTTTTACGATACTTCTGTGCAAAAAA
>JAFTHG010000093.1 GCA_017457555.1 Kiritimatiellia bacterium
ACCTGAGATGAGGAGGAGGCGTAAAGGTCCAAGCAGAAAGTGCATACAATAGGCTTGTGTGTCAGGTTAATGGAAGCGGATTTCCACCTCTTTGAAGTAACGGGTTTGCAGGGTGTTTGCCAAATCCTTGACGATATTGCGCCGGATATCCAATGCTACAGGAAGATTGGGATCCTGATGTGCCGGATTGATGGCCGTACCGACATCAATGAAGATACGGTCTGATTTCAAGAGGAGATCGCGCATCTTGGTGGCAGGATTGACGCGTACATCGGGCCCCGGCTGACGCAGGAGTTCAATCACCTTGGAGAGTGTAATGCACCCCTCGGTGACGAGTTCAATGCCGGGAATTTCGGATCCTGCCGGGACTTCCGGATCAAGTGCCACCAAAGGCGTATCAATGGGACGGTCAAGTTCACGTGCAATGAGGTCTGCTGTTGAGCCACCGGAAATGATAGTTTGCACGCCGGGTTGCGTAGCTAAAGCGGCAAAGGCGGCATCCTGACGACGATCAAAAGGGCACCCTGTCAGCATCTGGGTCAGACGTGGGTCACGGTAGTAGAGCATTGCCGCTGTGGTGTCATCGCCGGCACGTCCGCCATCCAACCGTGTGGCACGGTCTGCCGCGCCCTTACAGAGCACTTGTGCGTCCACATCAGGCGCAATGTCAATTGCCTCTTTCAACCACGCAATCACCGAATCCAACCCCTGCCCAAAGGGATAACCATCCGTGCCTAATCCTGCTTGTGTAATGCCGTCCGAACAGAAGAAGAGCCGA
This sequence comes from Kiritimatiellia bacterium, assembly GCA_017457555.1. Classification (GTDB taxonomy): domain Bacteria; phylum Verrucomicrobiota; class Kiritimatiellia; order RFP12; family DVOR01; genus Spyradenecus. The sequence continues at coordinate 779 of JAFTHG010000093.1, forward strand.
TCGCCCAACTTCATCGTAAAGGTGGAGTAGGAGAGATGGCGCCCTTCCCAACGCGGGAGCGCGTAAACAGTGCGCGGAATCTCTTGTTGGGTGGTGCCGTTGAGCAGGACGGCCGGTGGATTCTCGTACTCAATCATACGCACTTCACCTTCAGGTGAGGCGTGAATCATCGTGAAGGTGGAGTAGGTAATATGGCGCTCCGGGCAAATGGGCAAAGCATCCATAATCAGCGTTGCGGCACGGCGCAGATCAATCTTGGCGCGCATATATTCCATTGCCATAGTTGCTGTCAGCGAAGCACACACATTAGCCTGTTGACCGCTGCCCAAACCATCGGTCAAGACCGCAACCACAGAGCCGTCCTTTTGGCGTTCACTCAAAAAGATGTCGCCACTGCAGACTTTGCGGAATTTGTGACGGTTGAACCAATCCACTTCGATAAAGGGTGGCGGTGCGACCGCTGTTACGTCGTTTTGGAGGGCGGTAGGGTCGGCAAAGAGGTGGGCTTGTTGCACGGATGTGCTCACGATTGCCCCTCCTGATCCAACGGTGCAAACATTTCCACGGCAGAGTCCAGGATGAGCTCGCTTTCAGCTGCATTACGGCCCAACATAAAGGCAATTTCCTGAACGGTCTTTGCCGTATTCGTCACCACCGTGCGTGCCTTCTCAATGAGCGCAAGACGCTTTTGTTCGGTTTCGGTGATGTCAAGAATCAGTGCGCCAATGACTTCGTGAACGTCCACATTGAAGATGGTCATAGAGAAGAGCCGTCCGTCAATATCAATCGTCTGGCGGATAATTTCTTCCCCGGTTTCAAGAACCTTTCGGAAAAGTTGTGGATGAGGAATCAGGCGACTCAAGTCTGCATCGCGCAGACCGGGATGGGCTTCGTACGCTAATTGTGCCACATCGCCCAGTAATTTAGCGAAGCGTTCGTTGCATTCAATAATGCGAAGTTGGCTGTCAGCGACGACCAAACCATAAGGCAAGGCACGGTCAATGGCCAAACTCTGCTTGAGCGCCAGTTGACGCATCCGGCTCACACACATTTGCGGTTCGGCCTTTTTAGCCAAGATCGCACAGGCAAGCTCACGGCAACTGTCATAACCGCATCCGGCACAGTTCAATTCATCTTCCGGTCTGGATTTGCCCAGTGCATGCAGCGTGGCACGGATTTCCGCCTCGCTGAAGGTCTTTTGTTCGCTCTGTGTCCCACGATAGTGGCGCCCAACGTCAGGTTTATCAATAGGATCATCGGGTTGCGTCTTCCGGGCGTGACGCAAAACATCCAACATGCCACCTGCCGCACAGCGGACTTTGGTCTTGGGGCCGCAATCACAA
>JAFTHG010000094.1 GCA_017457555.1 Kiritimatiellia bacterium
CGTCACCACCGACACCCTCCTCAACGCACTTCCCAAACCCCTCACCCTCCACCTCAAAGAGTGACCCACCTTTTACTTCAAGCAAGCGTGAAGAAGCGTTTGCAGATTTTAAGACGTGCTTCACAAAAATGGGGCACGTTCTTTTTTTGATTAATCCCCCTTTTGCTCACCAAAGGAGCACTCTCCTGCTTTACAAATACCACGCTTCGTGACCACTCTACAATAATTTAACCACACATCTACCCCATCATTACCTCTAAACGGCAACCTATCGTGCCATCCACTAAAAGCGAAACGCGTAACTTGTACTACACACCTTTTTAGCACGCTCTCGGCATTTCTTTACACAAAATTTGCTATAAAAGTGTGATGAGAATCACAAAAATCTACAGAATTAGGTGAAAGTCGTTGTTTTCGGACAAGGTAAAGCTTCGCATACGTTTTTCTTTAGACAATTTGAAATTGGACAATGATGTGCTGAACATCCCACTATTCATGGCAAACCAAACGAATCGATTGATTGGTTTAGCATTGAACGCGTGATACATCATAAAAAACCGCTGTACAATGTAAGCCAATACCATAAACACTCCGACGCACTCCCCAAACCCCTCACCCTCCACCTCGAAGAGTGAGAAGTGGTGTTCGCACACCTGCGCCAATGAGGTTGGTTTTTGTTTAGGAGGGGTGTTTGGGGGTTTGGCAGGTTATGTGGGATGTGGTGGGGGTGGATATGAAAAGGGGTGTTTGTGATAGGGTGAATGAATTTCGCTGAAATTGGGGGTGCAGTTTCGCTGAAATTGAGGAGCAATTTCGCTGAAATTGGCACCTGTCTTTCGCTGAAATTGAGGACAGGTGTCCTTTGCCTTTGTGAATCACTTCGTCGTTTTGCTCTGGAGATGTCACTGAAAGCGCAGGGCTGCGACGCCTGATTGTCGGCATAAGTCTTTGGGAATCAACGTGTTATTCACGCATTGACGTTTCGGATGGAGGCGTTTTCTGCTCCGGAGGCGAGTGGGGTGCCCTTGGGGTGCCGCTTGTACGAATGGCGGTTTGGCTCAGGGGGTTTGCTTTTTTGTGAGGGGGCGTTTAAGGAGAATGGAGATCAGCAGTGCCACGCCGAGGAGGAGTGGATAGTAGAGGGCTGTCAGGAGGTTGAGGGCACTGATGGAGATGCCGTTGCTTTTGAGAATGCCAATGGCGATGAGGAGCTGCGCACCATAGGGAATCAGGCCTTGAATGGCGCAGGAGGCGGTGTCTAAGATGCTGGCGATCCGGCGTGGGTCGCAGTTGAATTTCTGGGAGAGGTCTTTTGCGATGGGGCCGCTGATCACGATGGCTACGGTGTTATTGGCGGTAAAGAGGTTGACACAGCTGACGAGTGCCATAATGCCGGCTTCGCATTTCTTCTGCGAGCGGATGTGTTTTTCAATCTTCTGCATGAGAAAGGCAATGCCGCCATTGGTGCGGATGGTGTAGAGTAAGCCGCCGGCAAGGATGGCAACAATGAGGGTTTCGGACATGGATTGAATGCCTTTGCCGCCTTCCGTGAGGAGCGTCCAGAAGGAGAGGTCGTTGGTCAGGCAGCCGGTGGCGATGGAGAAGAGGGTGCCGCAGAAGAGGAGTGCCATCACGTTCATGCCGCAGAGTGCGCCAATGAGGATGAGCAGATAAGGCAGGGTGGCAATAATGTCGGAGAGGGTGATTTCGGCAAGTGCAGGTGCCGGGGAGAGGTCGGATTGACCGACGGAGAGATAGATGATGATGGCGACTGCGGCGGCGGGCAGAACCATTTTGAGGTTGGTAATGAATTTATCGCGCATGGCAACGCCCTGGGTGCGTGTGGCGGCGATGGTGGTATCGGAAATCATTGACATATTATCGCCAAACATGGCGCCCCCGATCACCGCTCCGGTCATCAAGATGGGATCAAGTCCCATGGTTTGAATCAGACCTGCGGCGATGGGCATCACGGCTGCGATTGTGCCACAGCTGGTCCCAATCGCAAGAGAGATGAGGCAGGAAACCAAAAAGAAGCCCGCAATGAGCAGTTGGTCAGGGATGAGGTGACGGCAAATCAGCACGGTGGCATCCACGGCTCCAGCGGCTTTGGCCGTGGCGGCGAAGGCTCCGGCAAGAATGAAGATGAGGCACATAATCATAATGTTGCTCTCCCCCATCCCTTTGGCAAAGCCTTCCACCTTATGCGCAAGAGATTGCTGGCGGTTCAACACCAGTGCGGCGGCGGAGGCCACGAGAAAGGCCGTCGGCATCGGCACGCTGTAGAAGTCACCGGACCAGAGCGACAGACCGAGATAAAAGACCAAAAAGACTAAAAAGGGAAGCAGGGCCAGCGCTTTAGGCGGTGGCAAGTGGGAAGACGTGGACGTGGTCATAAACGCTCCTGTGCTGGGGAGTGGGAAAGAAACGGCGTGCAGTCAGCTCTTTGGGCGGTGACGAGCTCACGGTGCGTAGGCTTGCCAAGCGCGCAAGAGGGCTTCGGCAAAGGTTTCACGGGCGATTGCCGGCGTGTAATTTTCCGGCAAAGGCAGCACCGCGGCATGCGTGACAGGGGCTCTTGACGGCAGATGGAAGACGAGCGTCACGCGCACTTCGGCCGCAGGGGGCTGCAGTGATTCCGCAGAATCGGCACTTTCCACGATGCAGTAATCGCGCACTTCTATGCCGAGCTGGCGGTGTTCGCTCGCTTGAAAACGGGTAATATCTTCCAATGCACGCTCCAGGACCAATTCCAGTGGTGCATAGTAAGTCAAGGCGCGATACGGCGTCACGGTGCCATCGGCGTTGAAACGCAAAGGCGTATTATAGGCACGCAGCTCTTTCGTCATTCGAACGCGAACCCCTGCGACGGGGAGAAGCTTGAGGGGCTGTGCGGCCAGTGTGTGCTGTTGCTGCGGAGTAAAGACGGTGTAGCGAACGGTTTTTTGTGTACGCGAGGCGGAACAGCCCACCATGAACGCCATCAGCACGGCAACGAGGAGGAATCCTTTCATCTTGCTCTCCTTATTCTTCCACAGGTGAATCAAAGATTAAGCGCGAGGGTTTTTCGCGGATTTCATCAATCAGGGCTTCCAACGAAGCGGCAGTGCGCGACAGTGCGCTGAGGGCATCATCCGTTTCCGAACCCATCGCTGCAATATCCACGCTTTGACGCAACTGCAAGACGGTGAGATTCACTTCGCCAAGCGTCACTTTCAGCGACCCGAGCATTTCCTGAACGGCCGTCATTGTGGCATCGGCCTGATGGGTTAAACGGGGCAAAGCATCGCGCACCGACTGCGAGGTGGCGGTGACATTTTCCGTGAGCTGACGGATATTGGCTCCCAGCGTTTCGGCATCCAGCGCATCCACGACCTTGGAGAGGGCGGCGGTTTGCTGATTCAACGATTCGCCCAGCGTGGTAAATGTGGCCGAAAGGCGTGGCAAATCGGCCCCCGTAACCGCACTGTCAACGTGAGTCACCAGTTCCGTGAGGGACTCCATCGTCTTGGGGAAGTCGATTTTGCCCAATTTTTCGCAGAGATCGGCCGCCACATCCACAATCGTTTGCAGGACAGTAGGCATTGAAGGGACGTAGAGATCATCGGGTTCCCACACCACTTTCAAGTCACGTTCAGCCAAAAGCGCCTCTTCGCCATAGTCCAGATTGATAAAGACGATGCCGGTGATGCCCTGCATACCAAGCGAAGTCCGCAGGCCCTGTTGCACCATCTCCTTCAAACGTTCCGGCGTATAGGAGGGAAACTGGCGTCGATCAATTGAACAGCGCACCCGGATATAAGCCATCATCTGGTGGTATTGCTCTGCGGAAAGGTCGGGAAGTGCCATTAAATCTGCGGCGTACACATCCCCCACAAAGGCGATTTCCTCTACCTTCCCCACCGGAACACCACGAAACTTCACCGCACCACCGCCATCCAATCCCTGAACTGAAGTGGCAAAGTACGTTTCAAAATAGAGTTTGTCGGCAAAAAGTTCGCTCCCGCCAAAGAGTACACAGCCGATGGCAAAGAGCAAAAAGCCCGTAAGTACAAAGAGCCCCGTCAGGAAATAACGTCGGTTCTGTTTCATTTAAGCCTCCTTTTCCGGAGAGATTTCCGCTTGACGATTGAAAAAAGCCCGGATAACAGCGTGCGGCGATTGCGTTCGAAGTGCGTGAGGTGTGCCCTGATCCAACACGCCTCCCACACTGCGATCCAGATAAATCGCGCGATCAGCAATAGCCTCAATGCTCGCCAATTCATGCGAAATGATGACAATCGTCATCCCCAATTCGCGGGAAAGACGGTAGATGAGCGCATCTAATGAAGCGGCCGTGATGGGATCCAGCCCTGCACTGGGTTCGTCCAGAAAGAGAATCGGCGGATCCAGCGCCATAGCTCTGGCAATAGCCGCGCGCTTCTTTTGACCGCCGGAGAGTTCAGCCGGCATCGCATTAGCACGTGTCAGAAGGCCCACTTGCGCCAAGCGCATCCGCGCAGCCGTTTCACACACCGCTTCCGGCAAGCCCGAAAATTCACGAAGTGGCAATAACACATTGTCCAAAACACTCAAATTGCCGAAGAGTGCCCCACTCTGATACATCATGCCAAAGGAACGTAACGTGGCCAATCGCTCTGCTTCCGTTTGCGGTCCCGTCGTTTCACGTCCCAGAATCCGAATCGTACCGGAAATGGGTGGCACCTGACCGATGATGTGTTTGAGCAAGGTCGACTTACCACAACCGGAGCCACCCAATAGAAAAACGATTTCACCGCGTTGGATTGTGAGATTGATATCCTGCATCAACACAGTGCCATTGTAGCCCGAGGCCACATGGATGCATTCGATTGCAGGAGTGTTATCCGGTGCCATTCACTCACCATCCCATCGCATAGAAAATCACAGAGAAGATGCCTTCCAGCGTAGCCAGAAGCACAATCCCTGTTACGACGGCCGCAGTGGTTGCAGTTCCAACGGCACTGGCATCGCGTCCGGCCTTCAAGCCAAACCAACAGCCCACCGTCGCCACCGTAAACCCGAAGACAACCGCCTTACATTCGCTGCCAATCAAATCTTTCAGCGAAACAAAACTTTGGAGTTGGTCAACAAAATAGCTCGCCGAGAAGCCCAAAATGTGCATCACCAGCCAACCACCCACCAGACCTGCCGCCGTAGCAAAGAGGGATAGAATCGGCAAAGCAAGCGTCCCGGCCACAATTCGCGGCAAAACCAGAAAGCGCACCGGTGAGATGCCCATCGTTTCAAGAGCGTCAATTTCTTCATTGACCTTCATGGTGCCCAATTCTGCCGCAAAAGCAGAAGCCGTACGCCCGGCCATTAAAATCGCCGTAATAATCAATCCCAATTCGCGTACTAAAGCAATGCCAACCAATCCTCCCACAAAGCCCTCTGCTCCAAACATTTGAAGCGGCACCGCAGACTGAAAAGCCAAAATCAAACCCAACAGAAAACCAATCAGCCCCACCACGGGAACAGCCTCCGCGCCACAACGCACAAAGGCTGAAAGCGCATCGCCACTGCGGAAATGTTTGGAAAAGACGAAGGGCAATCGAAAGAGCACTTCACCCAGAAAAGCAATCGCCTCCCCCAACCCAGAGAAGAGCATCCACGTTTGACGTCCTAACGCTGTAATCGCATTTTCGCGCAAGGCCACACGCCCCTGCGCTTCCGGATCTGTTGCAGCAGCCGCACAGGCCGCATCATACACAGCCAATTGTTTCGCCACGTGCTCCGGAAAGGCTTGCCAGACAATCCTGCCACCCGCCGCCACAACAGATTGTTGCAGGGTCCACAAGAATGCAACCCCGGCGCCATCACATTGCTGTAAATCATCTCCCTTGACGCAAACGAGCCGTTCTGACTGCGCTAAAGCAAAAGCACCGCCCCGAATCAAATTCGGAACGGTGCTCTGATTCAAAATTGGCGGCAACGCCAATGTTGTCGATGGAGATTCCATCACAAACCCGCGATTAACGCTTAAATACGATTCTTCTGACGCTGCTTTGCGGCCTTTTCTTCACGTTTCACGCGCAAAATCAGTGTCTTCATATTCTTGATGTTCTCGGAGCGGTTATCATAAATGCGCTGAAGATATGCACGTGGCAATTCCTTGCCCCACTTACTCTGGAGTTTAGAGGCATTATTCGCACCGCAAAGACCTTCCAACTGCTGAACGAAGCGCCACATGGTCGCACGTTTCACCGACTTCATTCCGCTGGAAGCAGAGGAGAGTAAGACCATCCCATCGGCATTCAACGTCTTTTCAATCGCCGCACGACGTTCGGTAAACTTCTTGGTATACGCATCAATCTCTTCCTCGGTCAGCTCCGAGAAATCTTCCACAGCGACCAAATCTTCGCCTTCACCGACCTCTTCTTCAGCCTCTGTTTCAGCATCTGCGGCTGTAGCCATCGCCTTCTTCGCCGTTTCTGCATCCTTCTTACGGGCTTCTGCCATGCGCTCTGCGATGGGTTTCTGAGCAGCCGGACGCACATAAGGAACGGCTTTGGGTTCGGGTTTTGACGGAGGCGTGTACGTGTAGTCAGCCTCTTCAAAGAGTGCCATCGGGTCACCTGCGTCAGCCACCTGATTAAAGGTGCCGGTAGCCGACTCCTTCTTCAAGTTCTTTGCCTTTTGTTTGGCGGCCAAACGTTCATCAATGCTGCCACCCTTTCCGGACTTGGCGAGCTTGGCATCAATTGCCGAAGTCTTTACTGTGGCTTCTTTCACAGGCGTATCATCCAGCTGCGGCGTGTCGTCACTGCCGAGTGAGGCGCCTTCATCGTCTGAAACACGGTCTTCATGACCATTGGCTCCGATTCCTGGATCAGTCGCAGTCACAGCGGCACGGGCAGCAGCTTCCGCAGCAGCGCGCGCTTCCACTTTGAAACGACTGGCAATCCGGCCATTCACCAGAATGACATTGCCCTCGCGCGTCACAGAATAGGGGCCGCGCACGTATTCTCCGTCAATGAAAACCACGCCATCACTGACGCGCTTGGAGGCCTCTTCCGTGCCGAACAGTTGTGCTGCGACATCAGAAATGCCTTCCGTGGCAAAGCCACTTGCAGCACCCATCAGTGCTAAACCGAACAGAAAATGCTTTAACATTGCCATTCTTCCTTTTTTGTACTGCTGCGACTTTTCAGCAGAAACGGTTAAAAAGCCCCATCCAGACGTATCGCTTCCTCCTCTGGAAGCCCAGAACGTTCAGGTGACAGCCCCGCCAATTACCTTCTGGTACGACACGTGGTCACGCCTGCCAGTAACCTTTGGTTCCATCCTAAAGACATGTAGGCCAGAGAAACATCAGCCAATTCGCGTTTAGGACAGGGCCCACTTTCGGCGCGCTTTTCAGCGCAAAGGGTAATCAACTTTCGCGAATCTCAACGCCAAGTTCCTTCTTCAGCGCCTCAACAATACCAGCGAAAGCCGCATTGACTTCAGCATCACGCAAGGTGCGCTCTGCGGAACGGAATTCCAGCGAGTAGCCCATCGAACGTTTTCCTGCGCCAATAGCCTTGGAGGTGAAAATATCAAAGAGTGTGATGTCGGTCAATTCCGCAGGGGCTGCTTTGCGAATGGTCTTCACCACGGTTTCATGTGCCAGCGTATCTGGAGCAATAAAAGCAATATCCTTACGGCTGGCGGGGAATTGCGGCACCGGCTTCAAACGTGGCAATGCGTCCAAACCCTTGGTTAATTGCTCCAGATCCAATTCAGCTACCACCAACGGTGTATTCAGACGGTAGCGATGACGTACGGCACTGCTGGCAGCACCCATCAGGCCTACGCGCTTCTTGCCAATGCAGATTTCCACAGCATAGCCCTTGGCAAAAGCTGGATGTGCCACAGGATAATATCCGAAACGAGGCGCATGAAGACGGGCACAGAGCGCTTCAATCGCCCCCTTCAACCACAAAATTGCCTCTTCATCGCTCACTGGTGCTCGACGGGAGAGTGCATCTCTGCCGAAAGGTCCCATCAATCCGAGCGAAACGCGTTCACTTTCCTGCGGTGTGCCACGCTTGGCATCCACGGAGAAGACGCGGCCAATCTCAAACAGCGCGCAGCTTTCCGTCTGACGAGCAGCATTACGTCCCAGAGAAGCAATCAACTGCGGCAAGAGGGAATCGCGCAGAATGCCATAGTCTGCCGAAACAGGATTGGGAATTGCCAAACGATTCGTGACATTGGGATCAAAGGCGTCCAATTCTGCCTTGGAGAGGAAGGAATAATGCATCGCTTCCGTGAAGCTCAAGCTCAAAAGTGAATGGCGCACCGCTTTCTTGGCACGGAAAGACGTTTCCGGCAACTGCGACACAGCCGAGAGGGTTGGCAATTGCGTTGGAATGGCGTCCAATCCGTTCATGCGTGTCACTTCTTCGATCAAGTCTGCCGGTAACGTCACATCATAACGCCACGACGGACTGCGGAAGACTGCCTGCGTTGCATCACCGGAAATCTTTTCAATACCGAGCGAGGTCAGAATCGCATCCACCTTTTCCGGTGGCACAGTGACGCCAATCACCTCATTCACGCGCTGGTAGGAGAGCGTTACATCCACCGGCGTACGATCACGGGCATCCACATCAATAACGCCCGTGCAAGCCGTAGCGCCGCCATATTTCACCAAAAGCGAGATGGCGCGGCGACTGGCTTCATCTGCCAAATCACGGTCAACGCCACGAGCAAAGCGATAGGTTGCTTCCGAAGCCATGCCCAGCGCAGTCGCTGTAAACTTCACACTGGCGGCATCAAAGAGGGCCGATTCCAACAGAATGGTGCCTGTCGCTGTGGCAACTTCAGTTTCTTCACCACCCATAATGCCCGCCACTGCGGTTGCCTTCTCCGTGTCGGCGATTACCAACATTGAGGCATCCAGCTTGCGATCAACCCCATCCAGCGTCCGCAACACTTCGCCATCCTGCGCACGGCGCACCACAATTGTGCGGTCTTTCAGCGTGGTGTGATCAAAGGCGTGCAATGGTTGCCCAAGCTCCAACATCACATAGTTGGTCACGTCCACAGCCAAACCGAGCGAACGCTGCCCGCACATTTCCAGACGCTCCACCATCCAATCCGGCGTCGGCGCATTCACATCCAGTCCTGTCACAACGCGGGCGGTGTAGCGAGGGCACAAATCCGGGGCTTCCACGCGCACGGCTGCCATCGTATTGACATCCACACCCGTTTCAGGAAATGCCACATCCGGCGTCTTCAATGGGCGATTTAAGAGTGCCGCCAGCTCACGGGCGATGCCACGCACCGATAAACAGTCCGGACGATTCCACGTGATTTCAAGATCGTAGACCACTTCACTCTTCGGCATAAACGGCTGAATCGGCGCTCCGGGTTCGGCTGTTTCCGGGAGTTCCCAAATGCCATCATGAGCACCACCCAGCCCCAATTCGTCCTTGGAGCAGAGCATACCGAAACTTTCTACGCCGCGCAGTTTCCCCTTCTTGATTTCAAATCCTTCCGGCCCCGGCATCTTAGCACCGATCTTTGCCAGCGGAGATTTGATGCCTACTCGGGCATTCGGCGCACCACACACCACCTGAAACGTGTCTGCTCCTGCTGCGACTTTGCAAATATGCAAGTGATCTGAATTGGGGTGTGCTTCACAAGCGATGATTTCACCCACTACAAAATGGTCATCCAATACGGTTCCGGTGGTTTCAATAGCTTCAACTTCCACACCGGAAAAGGTCAATAAATCGGAAACGCCCTGTACGGTTTGATCACTCAAATCGACAAATTCATTCAACCAACTCAAGGGTACGCGCATTACGCTCTCCAAATATTCTATTCAAGGTCACAGTGCATCTGTGAGAAAATCGCTTCTATTCTATCACATTTCTTTCCTATTAAAGAAAGAAAAATGCGGCATCCTTTTCAGAATACCGCATCTTTTTGTTCTGTTGTGAAGGAACGTCCGCTTATTCTTCCGGGTCATCCACCACATCTTCTTCCAACAGCGGCACTTGACCATCTGCTGTTGGCGGCGTTGTATCCACCAGCCAATCCATCCAAGCCGCAGCGGTGCGGAACTGTGTCGGCCATGCCAAGCTCTGGGCCAGCTGGGCCTTGCCTGTGGTCTTTGCCAATACATCACCGGCCTGACGATCGGCCACATAGACCAACACAATCTCATCTGCCGGGGTTACGACTGCATCCGAAAGGCCCTTCACGCCCAATTCACCGACAGCGCCGAGCACTTCATTACGATACGGAATCTCAAGCTTTGCCGAGTCGTTCAATACAAAGGTCATTCCGGTGGTTGCGGTGAAACCGGTTTCTGCACAAGCAGCCACAGCGGCATCAAAGGCAGAGCCCTTTGCCAATTCTGCAGCGAGTTTGTCACGCAGCGCAGCACCCTTTGCTTCCAAAGCCTTGTTCAAACGGTCACGGCGAACATCTGCCAACACACGATCCTTCACCTCTTCAAGCGGAGCCACGTGTGCCGGAATAATGTTTTCCAACTGCACGAAATAAACGCGGTCTGTACCTGCAATGGCATTGAATGGCGTTTCCACCGGATCCATTTCAAATGCGGCGGCAATCACATCACGTGCATTCTGGAAACCAAAGGGACGATCCAGACGCACGGTAGCCTTCTTCACTTCGCCATAATCCTTTGCGGCATCTGCCATGGATGCGGTCTGGGCAACAGCCACGAGCGATTCATTAGCGAAGAGCAGCGCATCTTCCAATGCACGGCGGGCCTTCACCTTTTCAATCGCCTTGTCCTTCACTTCTTCAAAGGGTAAGACCTTGGTGGCATTGGTGCCCGTGCCCTTGAATTCGTCATTGTTGTCATCATAGTACTGCATTGCATCCATTTCGTCGATGACC
>JAFTHG010000010.1 GCA_017457555.1 Kiritimatiellia bacterium
TAATGCCGTCACGGTGAAGGGGATGCCTTGATAGGTGAAGTGGGCGGGGATAATCCACTCTTCAACGCCAAAGACAGGGCGTGTTACGATGGCGTGCCCATTGGTGTAATTGAGGCGAAAGCGCGTATCACCAATGGCAATTCCCAGAACGGTGTCGGGATCAATATTGTCTTTGGCGAAACAGAGTTCCTGACGACCGCGACGTTCATTGCGGATGCGCACAGAAACTGCCACAGGTAAAAGGCCGCAACCATCTGCAATAAAGTAACCAATCAGGAGCGGGATGAATGACCAGAGCAGTAACCGCAGCGCAAGGCGATCGCGTTTGGCACGGGCGATAGATTCCGGGGATTCTCTCATGGCGTTAATTGACGTGCGTAATGAATGGCCTGAACCATACTCTTGGGCGATGCTTTGCCTTGCCAGGCGAGGTCGAAAGCTGTGCCATGGTCGGGGCTTGTCCGGATGATGGGAAGTCCCAATGTGACATTGACGCCACAATCAAAGGCGACGTGCTTAAAGGGGATGAGCCCCTGATCGTGGTACATCGCCACAAATGCATCATAGCGTGGCTTATGTGGCGCAGTGATGAGCGCCGTATCAGGAACGAGGGGGCCTTCAAAATCTGCCCATGTCTGGGCTTGATGAAGAGCAGGGATGATGACGGCGGCCTCTTCATTGCCAAAGGCTCCACATTCACCTGCGTGCGGATTCAAGGCTAAAACACCAATTTTTGGGCGTCGTTTCAGAAGACGTTGCGTGGCTTCTGCGGTATCTCTTAGGACGCGTAAGAGGCGTGCCGGAGTGATTAATGCGGGGACTGCACTGAGCGCACAGTGAATTGTGACCAAAGAGATAATCAGATGTGGTGCAAAAAAAGCCATAGTGGCCTCTTCGCGTCCGCAAAGACGGGCGAGCAATTCGGTATGTCCTGGCACATCAGTATGGCCGGCGAGATGGAGAGCAGCCTTACTGAATGGCGCTGTGACCAAGCCCCGTGCGTGACCTGCCAATACAGCCTGTCCGGCTTGGCAAACTGCGCGATAGGCCAAGTCGCCAGTAGCGGCCTGATTCTTGCCGGGGTGTATCGCATCAAGCGTGGTATTGAGCGGAAGGTCACACCAGATGATATTCTCGGGGATTGTGACTTTGGCTTGATGACAGGCTCGCTCAAAGAGCGGCTTGTGGGTATAAAGGGCGAAAGTTTCGTCCGGAAAGGCTGCAATGGCTTGCGCTGTGATTTCGGGACCAATCCCTGCACAATCACCACTGGTAATGGCCAAAGGAAGCTGTGACATAGACGTGGGATTCATTAGAAACAATCAAAACCCGTGCACTTCCGGGATAAAGGCGGTTTGCGTGGCTGTTTGAAGAGCATGTTGCATCTTTTGCATCAGCGCCAGAATGTCTGAGCCGGTACAATTCGTGTCCGTAGCGATCACATTGGCATGAATGGGGGCAACAAAGGCACCCCCAATGCGCCACTGTTTGGCTCCAAGTTTGTCTAATTCTGCCCCGGCAAGGAGCGTCTCAGTATTTTGGAAGAGTGAGCCACAGGTGTGATAGCCACCGAACTGGGTTCGTTTGTCTGCGTATTCTTTTCGTATGGCGCGAATCGTTTCGGGTGCGACACCGGATGTTAAGCGGAAGGTGACGGAAAGAATCGTCATACCTGTGACACCACGAACCGAACGGTAACCAGTGGTAACCGCTTCTGCAGGGATGTCGCGTAATTGTCCGTCATTAAGGACTGCCCGTAAGGAGACGATGTGCTCCCAGATGTCGTGGTGATGGGCCCCTGCATTCATACGAGTCCACCCACCCACCGTGCCGGGAATGCCTTGCATAAACTCCAGCCCAGAGCGACCTTCTGCTTCAAGGCGATTAAGAAAGGCAGCACCTGGCATACCAGCGCCCACGGTGACAGTTTCGCCATCGGTCGAGTAGTGTTCAAAGAGAGGCGCATTGAGGGAACAGAGGGCGCCAGGGTGTCCCAAATCAGAGAACCATGTATTAGAGCCGCTTCCTTTGATACGAACGGGTATTTGATGCGTTTTACAGTAGATCAGTAATGCTGAAAGCGCCGCAACACTTTGGGGTTCTGCATAGACATCTGCCATGCCGCCGGCACGGAAGAAAGTGTGTTTGGAAAGCGGTTCATTTGCACGCAAGAGCACTTCACTTGGCTCAAAGAGTGCTGCGAGCAGTTTGTAGTAGGGATTGATGGTCGCTGGCGTCAGGGGCGATTCGCTAATAACATGTCCAATGTGCTCAACATCTCCTGCACCGACAATCATCAGCAGATCACCTTCTTGCGATGTACGGCGTAAATAGTGGATAACCTCATCGGCGGTACGAGCCAAGGCAATTTTTTGTTGCGGATGAGCCTGGCGCATCGCAGCGTAGAGTTCATGACTGTCACATCCCTTATCGCGCTGTTCGCTGGCAGCATATACGGGCAGTAAAATGACTTCCTGATCACCACTTAACGCATCAACAAAATCATCTAAGAACTTCAATGTTCGTGAATAGCGGTGTGGCTGGAAGACAATGCGTAGCCGTTTAGGTGCTTGCAACCGTGCCATTGACAGCATCGCTTGAATTTCTGCGGGATGATGCGCATAATCGATAATAGCACGCACCTGAGCAGTTTGCGGTGTCATCCATTGGAAACGCCGTTTGGGGAGTTCGGAACATGCTTGCGGTAACGCCTTCAGAAGTTCCTGTGGTGAAAAGCCGAGGGCGAGAGCCGCTGCCATTGCAGCCAACGCATTGAGAACGTTGTGATCGCCGGGAATGGGTAAGGAGATCTCTTCTAATGGTTCGTTATGGAACCACAATGTAAGCGTTGTGCTATCTGGATAACGTTTCAGGTCGGTGGCACGGAGCATCGCACTTTCGTTGAAACCATAGGTGAGGATAGGGCCTTTGCGGAAGCAGGTGGTGACTCGCATTGCGCGCGGCGCATCGGCACAAACAACGACACATTCGCGCGTTTGTTCAACGACTGTTGCAAAACATTGTTCAATGTCTTCGGCATCCCGGAAGTGATCCAGATGGTCAATATCAATGTTTGTAATGACCGTTACCGCAGGATGATCATACGCCAATGTGCCATCGCTTTCATCGGCTTCTGCGATTGCGATGCGATTGGATTGGAGTGTTTCAATGGTTTCACTGTGAATGGGGCCTGCGTTGGTATGTAAGCGAGGGGTATAACCGCCTAAACACCAGAGTGGATTTTGACCAATGCATTGCAATAGCCGTGTGGTAAAGCAACTGGTTGTTGTTTTACCATGGGTGCCACAGACTGCAACTGAACGTAGTACACTCACCCATCCGGCAAGACATTCACCGCGAGACAATACAGGGATACCTGCTTTGCGGGCTGCAACCAGTTCCGGCTCATCTTCTTTTACGGCAGCACTGTAAACGAGTGCGTCACAGGCAGTGAGATGGTTAGGGTGATGATCTTGCGAAACATGGATATTATGGCGTTCAAAGAACTTTGCCAGAGAGGGGGGGATGTGGCAATCACAACCGGAGACTTTCCACCCGCGAAGGTGAAGCATCCAGGCAATTGCTGCAGCGCCGACGCCACAAATACCCATAATGTGGACACGTTCGGGAGGGAGTAAAAAGAGATTGATGGGTCGTTGCGTCAGCATTGGGCGGACTCCTCAAGCAATTCAATCAGAAAAGGGCCGTGGCCACTTGCACAAACGGCTGTGGCACGTTCAAGTAAAGCGGGGTAATCAGTTGGACGGATGCGCGCACCGCGAATTCGGAAGGCAGGGGCTAAATCCACCAAACAAGGGTTTGCGAAGGCCATTGGAAGAGGCTTTTTGCCAGCATAACCAGTGTTGTGAATTACGAAGATCGTGGCTTGATGTGCTAAAGCCGCCAGATTTAACTGTAGAAAGAAACCTTCTTTGAGAAGGTCTTCCGGGGCAAGATGCAGGATCGTAACAGCGGTGTTATTCAAGGTTTTGTACCTGTTCCCGGACGGTTTCAAGCAAGGTCTTGAAGGCGATAACCACGGATGAAATCGTGTGCCCGGCACATTTCGAGCCTGTAGTGTTGATTTCACGGAAGAATTCCTGACAAAGGAAATCAAGGGCTCGGCCACAGGGTTCATCTTTGCACAGGAGAGTCTCTGCGTGGGCAAAGTGCGCTTTCAGGCGTGTTAACTCTTCTGCAATATCACATCGATCGGCAAAGAGTGCCACTTCACGTTCCAAGTGCCCCTCATCAAGTGTGATTCCTTCGGGTAAAAGCTCTTGGATACGCTTACTTAACTGTTCACGATAGCGGGCGGGAAGCGAGGGAGCGATCGTGGCGATATCCTGATAGAGCGCATGAAGTTGTGTTAAGCGGTCGCGAATATCTGCCGCAATGCGTTCTCCTTCGTGTAACCGCATCGCTTCCAACTGCCCAAGCGCCATCATCGTTGCAGTTTGAAGGACTTCCCAGACGGCTTCTGTTGGTTCAGGGAAGGCAATATCATTCGTTTCTGTTGCCGCTAATGCGATGAGATCTGAAAGTGTCGGTTGAGGAGTAACGTTCAATTGTTGGGCAAGTGAACAGACTTGCTGATAGCGTTCTTTTAAGAGCGTTGTTGAATCGGTGTCACCGTTGGGCTTAATGGTCACGGAACATTTGACAGCGCCACGGGCAATTGCTGTTTTGAGTAATCCAAGAAGTTTGACCTCAAAACACATCCATTCACGCGGCAACCAAATAGATGCGTCAAATTGTTTGCGATTAACCGTTGCAATCTCAACGGTAAGGATATATGCATCACACGTGGAAACGCCACGTCCAAAGCCTGTCATTGATTTTACCATAGCGCCCCCATTCTACCAAACCTCACAGTAATGCGGTGAGTGAAATCACTTCAAAATCTGTTTTCTAACAGTAAAATGTGAAATAAAACCTGTTTTCGCAGAGGAGAAGAGGAGATTATTACTTCATTGATGGGAGAACGATACCACGCAAGATGACACGTTGACAAAGCAAAAAGACAAGGGCAGTTGGGATGGAAACCATCACAAAGCCTGCCATAACAACCCATGGCGTGCCACCAAATTGACGGCTCATCTGATAAAGCCAGACTGACAATGTCCAGTGACTTTGCCGTTGACAGACGAGTAGTGCCCACTCCCATGAATTGTAGGCTGCAACAAAGGCATTGAGTGCATTAACGGCAAGGATTGGTGTTGTCATCGGTAAGGTTATATGACGAAAGATTTGCCATTCACTGGCACCATCAATGGTGGCAGCCTCATAGAGTTCGCGCGGCAAGGCATCAAAGAATCCCTTTAGAATAAAGATGGATAATCCATTGGCAACGGTCGGCAGAACAAGTGCGGCGAATGTATTGAGCAGACCTAATTCACGAATGAGGAGGAACCCGGGGATGGCCGTCACGGCAGCGGGAAAGGCCATTGTTGCCAAGAGGAAGAGTAAGATACCTTCGGTGTATCGTAAGTGGAAACGTGAGAGTGCATAGGCTGCAAGCGGATTCACTGTGAGTGTCGCTAAAATCGTAAGGCAAACTAATACAAGCTTATTCCACCATGCCTGACCACGCAAA
>JAFTHG010000095.1 GCA_017457555.1 Kiritimatiellia bacterium
CCTTGTTGAAAACTTTTTTTGTTGGCGTGGTTTCTGTGCAGGATAGGCTGCTTTTTAGCCCCAAAAGTGCCCTTTTTGAGAAGTTTTTGTTTTCAATGTAAGTCTTTGAAGTGCAGGGACTTATGTTGAAAATCACCCTGAATCAACTCGGCTACAGCGGCTTCCTGACACCCAAGTGACCGACTTATCAACACGATTGTGCCTGTTGATAAGTCCAATGTCGCTGAAACTGCTGCTCAATGTCGCTGAAACTGCACTTCACATTCGCTGAAATTGGCCCGCCTTTTCGCCGTAATTTCGACTCAAAAACGCCACTTTCCCGCCGTAAAATTGTTGATAACTTTTCTCACACGCGCTCAAGCCATTTGCCATTGTTACACCTCTGTGTTATCATCTCAATAGATGAGCGGCAGAGGTGCAGGGCAGTGCTGGTGCGTTGATGGAAAGGTTCTCTGTCGGATACGCAGGCTAATCTTAATGCACGTCCAAACAATTCCACACGCATCGGCTGCTTTTTCCGGACGGGTAGGGGAATGCACTTCCTGAAGATAGGGTGGAGAACGAAGGTGATATTTTATTTTTAGAGTTTTAGACAGGTTTACACTGTTATTGATACGAAAAAATTGTTGCTGGTCAAATCGTTATTTTGAAATAGGAGTGTGCCGCCAAATAGGGTGTCCAAATCGTACACTTGCCTATAAAAAACGCTAATTCTGTTAGGTGATATTGGGTTGCTAATGCAATTGGATGGGGCAACTCCGGGCAGTCTTTGGGTGTGTTTGGATCACGATGTCATAGGCTGATTGCACTTTTGCGGTGTGTTTAATGATAATCACCTTGCGTTTAGAGGTGATTTTTGGCATACTTTATATGTTTATAGGTGAAAAGGAGTTGCTATGGAACAAATCACGTTCCTGCCAGGTGGTATTACCTCTGCAAATGGTTTCTATGCTTCGGGCGTAGAGGCCGGGGTGAAGTATGCCAATCGGCGCGATGTGGCGTTGATTTGGTCGGATCGGCCTTGCGTGGCGGCGGGTGTGTTCACCACGAATCTTGTTGCCGCTGCGCCGGTAGTGATGGATCGCGAACGCTTGTCTAAGACTCCCTCTGCCCGGGCGATTGCAATCAACACGGGATGCGCGAATGCGTGTACGGGTGAGCAGGGACTGGCGGATGCGCGTCGTATTGCGGCGGCAACGGCAGACTGCTTGAAGCTTGCGGCAGATGAGGTTTTGGTTTCGAGCACGGGCGTGATTGGTACACTCTTGCCAGTGGAGCGGATTATCGCCGGTGTGCAGAAGGCAAAGGATGCGTTAGATCGTGGCACTGCGGCTGATGAGGCTGCGGGTATGGCGATTATGACGACCGATACTGTGCCGAAGCGTGCCGCTGTGCAGCTGCAGATTGACGGCAAAACGGTCACTTTGGGCGGTATGTGCAAGGGTGCCGGCATGATTGAGCCGATGATGGCAACAAT
Source organism: Kiritimatiellia bacterium (assembly GCA_017457555.1). Classification (GTDB taxonomy): domain Bacteria; phylum Verrucomicrobiota; class Kiritimatiellia; order RFP12; family DVOR01; genus Spyradenecus. Next base: position 1,478 of record JAFTHG010000095.1, read on the forward strand.
GCTGGCCTATGTCACCACAGACGCTGCGGTGGACCCGGTCTGGCTTCAGCAGGAATTGAAGGCTGCGGCAGATGTCAGTTTCAACCGTGTGGTCGTGGACGGTGATGAATCAACAAATGACACCTTGATTTGTTTGGCTAATGGTGCTGCGGGCAATGCAGTGCTGAATGCGGAGCACCCGGCTGCGGCTGCGTTCTCGGCGGCTTTGAAGGCGGTTTGTACCGCTTTGGCAAAGCAAATTGTGATGGATGGTGAAGGCGTCAGCAAGTTTGTGACGGTCAAGGTTACAGGCGCACAGTCGGATGCAGATGCCCATCTGGTGGCGCGAGCGATTGCGCGGTCGCCTCTGGTGAAGACGTCCTGGTTCGGTTTGGATCCGAATTGGGGGCGTGTGATTTGTGCAACGGGTTATTCCGGTGCAGAGGTTGATGCGCTGAAAGTGCGGATTTTCTATGGTGACATCTGTGCGTATGATCGCGGTACGGTTGCCACCGAAGAAGCGCTTGCGGCGATGCAGGAGTTGATGCGCGCCAGATCCTTTGACGTATTGGTAGACTTGGGATTGGGCGAGGGCACAGATACCATTTACACCTGTGATTTAACCTTTGATTATGTGAAAATTAACGCGGAGTACACGACATGATGCAAGAGTATATTGATAAAGCATCCGTGTTAATCGAGGCGGTGCCGTATATTCAGGATTTCAGCGGTAGCCTCGTGGTGGTAAAGGTTGGCGGCAGCGTTCAGGAATCGGCAGAGAACCTGATGCGTCTGTTGAGCGATATTGCTTTCATGCGGACGGTTGGCATTAAGGTTATTCTGGTGCACGGTGGCGGCAAGGCAATTAGCCGTGCTATGGAGCAGGCGGGCATTGCTCCGAACTTTGTGCAGGGCTTGCGCGTGACGGATGAACAAACCATTAATGTGGTGGAAAACGTCATTAAGCACGAAGTCAATGCCAATATTTTGCGATTACTGAACAATAATTTCCATGTATTGGCGCGCCCTTTGCACGGAGATTGGATCTTTACGGTGCGGAAAGTTACCGGCACGGATGCCACAACAGGTGCACCGCTTGACTGGGGATACGTGGGCGAACCCGTAAAGGTGAAGATTGAAGCCATCGCACAGATGGCGGATGCCGGCGTAATCCCTGTTATTACACCTCTGGGTGTCGGTGAAGAAGCCGGAAAACTTTACAATGTGAATGCGGATATCGCAGCGGTGGCTATCGCCAAGGCAATGCGTGTCCGTAAATTAGTCTTTATTTCGGATGTGCCAGGTTTGCTGCGTAACATCGAGGATCCCGGGTCGCTTATTTCCACGCTGCGCCTGGGTGATGTGCAAAAACTGAAGGATGAAGGTGTCATTTCCGGCGGAATGTTGCCGAAGATTGACAGCTGTGTCGAGGCGATTGAGGCAGGTGTTCAGCGTGTTCACCTGGTAGATGGGCGCATGCCCCACTCACTCCTGCTCGAAATCTTTACGAAACAAGGCGTGGGAACGGAGATAAAAGCCGATGAGTAAGAAAGCGGAAGAGATTGAAGCCCTTTACGAACAGTATGTGATGCCGACCTATTCGCCTGCGGTTTTGTTGGTGAATGGTACGGGTGATTGTGTGCATGGCGCAGACGGGATGACGTACTATGATTTGACTTCCGGTATCGCCACACTGGCCTGCGGACACTGCCATCCTGATGTGACCGCCGCCATTGAAGCACAGGCAAAGACCATCGCTCATACGTCCAATCTTTACTACAATGAAAAAATGGCCACGCTGGCACAGGCCCTTGGCCGTTTGTCGGGCGGTTATAAGTCCTTCTTCACCAACTCCGGGGCAGAAGCCAATGAAAACATGGTCAAGATTGCCCGTCTTTGGGGGCGTGAATCGGGCCGTTATGAAGTGATTACCTTCAATAAGAGCTTCCATGGCCGCACGCTGGCGATGTGCGCTGCAACTGCTCAGGCCAAGATTCAGCAGGGCTTTGACCCGTTGCCAACAGGCTTTGCTTACGCAGATTTCAATGATTTGGAATCAGTCAAGGCCGCAATCTCGGAAAAGACGGTCGCCGTGATGATTGAGCCCATTCAGGGTGAAGGTGGTGTGATTGAGGCGAATAATGACTTCCTGAAAGCACTCGCCGACCTCTGCAAAGAGAAGAATCTGCTCCTCCTGATGGACGAAATCCAAACCGGTATGGGCCGCACGGGCACGATGTTCGCCTGGGAACAAACCCCTGTGAAGCCAGATATGTTCACATTGGCAAAGTCGCTGGGTGGCGGGTTGCCCCTCGGTGCCGTTTTGGCCCGTCCGGACCTCGCAGACCTCCTGAAGCCCGGTATGCTTGGAACAACCTTTGGTGGCAATCCTTGTGCCTGTGCAGCAGGGCAGGCTGTCATTGATGTTATTGAACGTGAAGGCTTGCTGGAACGCGCCAAAGTCGCCGGGGCTGCGCTCCGTGAAGGTTTGGAAGCGCTCATGGATAGCTATCCGCAAGTGATGGAAGTGCGTGGTCGCGGCCTTCTTCTTGGCATGGTTGTGGAGGGCGCCGCCAAGGAAATCGTTGATAAGTGTCGCGATTTCGGTGTACTGTGCTGCACGGCTGGCGAACACGTGGTGCGCTTCTTGCCACCGTTGAACATCACAGACAGCCACTTGGAAGAGGCTTTGGATATCATTGGTGAAGCCTTTGACGAATTGTTTAACGCCTAATCAATGGTGCAGAACGCAATCAAAAACCGCACGCTCCAAAAGAACGTGCGGTTTTTATTTTTGTGTCAGGTGTAGTGGTCAGCACGGTTCTCTACAGGTTTGCAAAGCGAGTCACGAATCATCTCGTTTACACTCCGTTAGAGAGCCATTTTATGCGGAGTAAATCGCTCGTGTCATTTACACAACTTCAGGTCGTCGGGTAGAGAATTCGGCATTGGCTTCTGTTTTATGGTAGAATAAGGGCGATTTTGTTCAAGCCCTTTGCATTATTTAAGGAACAGATTATGGCTACTGAATTTTTAGTTGGACAGACTGCACTTTCACCTTTTCGTGTGGATGCATTGAAGAAACGTTTGGCAGATGTCGGATTAGAAAATTGCGAGGTTGAGACGCTTTGGGTCTATTTGCTGCAGACGTCGTCTGCGTTAAGCGAAGAGGCTGTCGCAAAGGCCTGTACGCTATTGGATGCAGATGCTACGGTAAGTGTGCCGGAAGAGGGCATTTTTGTGGCACCGCGTCTGGGCACAATCTCTCCATGGAGCTCAAAGGCAACGGATATCTTCCGCTATTGCGGTGTGCGTGGCGTTCGGCGTGTGGAACATGCGATGTACATGAAAGTGTCGCAGCAGGGCGTGGTTTTATCGCGTGATGCATTGGGGACGGCACTGAATGTGTTGCATGACCGTATGATTGAAGGTGTGTTTACCAAGGCGGATCTGCCGACATTCTTTGTGAATGCACGCCCGGCGAAGGGGAAAGTCTTTGACGTGCTGACAGAGGGGCGTGAGGCGTTGGAGCGAGCCAACCGTGAAATCGGTCTGGCGATGAGCGACCCGGAGATTGATTACCTCTATACGGCGTATACAAAGGCTCAGCGGAATCCCACCGATACCGAATTGACGATGTTCGGTCAGGTCAATTCGGAACACTGCCGCCACAAGATTTTCAATGCAAAGTGGATTATTGATGGTCAGGAGCGGGATGTGTCGCTCTTTGGTATGATCAAGAATACGCATCAGTTACACCCGGAAGGCACGCAGGTGGCGTATAAGGATAACTCCGGCGTGATTGATGGTTTCCGCACGATGGCATTTCAGGCAGATCCCACAGACAATACCTATAAGTTTGCAGAGGATCAAATTGAAATGCTGATGAAGGTGGAAACGCATAACCATCCCACGGCGATTTCACCCTATCCCGGTGCAGCAACAGGCGTGGGAGGTGAAATTCGTGATGAGAGTGCCACGGGTATTGGTTCGCGCACGAAGGCGGGCATTTGCGGTTTCTGCGTGAGTGATTTGCGGATTCCCGGATTTAAGCAACCGTGGGAAAAGGACTATGCAGAGCGTCCGGAGCGCCTTTCACCGGCACTGAATATTATGATGGAAGGCCCTATTGGTGGTGCGGCATTCGGTAATGAATTCGGCCGTCCGCAGCTTTGCGGATTCTTCCGCACGTTGGAAGAAGAGGCGTGTGGAAAGTACTGGGGCTATCATAAACCGATTATGTTGGCCGGAGGTATGGGTAATATTCGCCATGATCAAGTGTTGAAGAAGGATGTACCTCCGCACGTGCTTGTGGTGCAAATCGGTGGCCCGGCCATGCGTATCGGGTTGGGGGGCGGTGCGGCCAGTTCAATGGCATCAGGCACGAACAAGGCAAAACTGGACTTCGACTCGGTTCAGCGTGGGAATGCTGAAATGCAACGCCGTTGTCAGGGCGTGATTGATGCGTGTGTGGCTTTGGGCGCAGGCAACCCAATTCTCTCGTTGCATGATATTGGTGCCGGAGGTCTCTCGAATGGTTGCCCGGAATTGGTGGAAGCCACGGGCGCAGACTTTGAATTGCGTCAGGTACACAATGAAGAATTGTCGATGAGTCCGATGGAAATCTGGTGTTGCGAAGCGCAGGAACGCTATGTGTTGGCGATTCGTGCAGAAGACCGGGTGCTCTTTGAAAGCTTCTGTGACCGTGAACGTTGCCCGGTGGCATTCATCGGTGAAACGCGTGATGACGGCCGTATGGTGTTGCATGATGAACACTTTGATGATAATCCCATTGATATGGATATCTCGACCCTTCTGGGTAAGCCGCCGCGTATGGTGCGTGATGTTAAGCATGTCACGTTGCCGGTGAATCCATTGTCGTTTGATGGCGTTACGCCGGCCGCCGCATTGCAACGCATTTTGCGTTTCCCCGCTGTGGCGAGCAAAAACTTCC
>JAFTHG010000096.1 GCA_017457555.1 Kiritimatiellia bacterium
AGCTCTGTTGAGGTGTTTGTGCCTTCAGAATCAAAGGCTGAAATGCCTACTGCTCCAGAATCTGCACCTACGGTTGAGGCTGCGGCGCTTGACACGATTGCACAGATTAATCATATCAATTGGGTCGTCAGTAAAATTAAAACATATAACAATGTGTTGGTTTTGGAAGAGGAGTACAAGCAGATTTCTCCTGATAGGCTGAATTTAAATCGTATTCCGGATCAAAAGACGCTGAATAAAATCACGGAAATGCTGGATATTTTACATTCTATGATTCGGGATGAGCGCGATTTATCACATTGGCGGCGGGTATATGAACTTCGTAAGAAGAATGCTCAATTTGAATTTTGGGCGGGACAATACCGCACGGTGGGGACTACTGTTTCAGAAACGGCGTGGGCACATGCGCTTTTGGCGTTTGATCCGGTTTTTTCACTTTCTAATTCCGTTTTGAATTCTTATCGGGATTATACGCAATACATTCAAGGGCTGGAGGGGGAGGTCGTTCAAAAACAGTTTGAATTTGAATCGGCTCAATTGGAACGGTTGCATCAGCTGAATAAAGAATTGCTTCAGTCGCAGTGGGAAATGATTCAGGAGTATCAATTTGATGATTCGTTACGCGTGGTAGATTCAGATATTACGCATTTGATAGAGGCGTTAAAGGATGCAGATCACGCACGTGTTTATGCACGCGTGGAGGCAATGAAGGATCGATTTGAAATCTTTCCAGTGTATTGGTACTACTTATCCAGTCTTGCTTTAGAAATGGGGCACACAGAAGAGGCGCTGGCAGCCTGTGATGCGTTCTTTAAGGTAAATCGGGGTCTTTTCCGGAATGATCCGATGGTTGCATCTGTTGCGATGAATAAAATTTACCTTTTGGAGAAGAATAAAGCCAACAAGACGATAATCCGTGACTTATTGGCACTTGTTTGGAAACATAATGCGATTGACGTTGATTGGCGGAAAGATTATTTTGCCGCAACGATTTATGCAACGTATTTAGAAGATCGTGAGATGGCGGAGAAGGTGTTGCAACATGGTATGGCTGCACTGGGAGCCTCTTTAAATGAAACGCTTCAATGGATACAGGAACCGAATGAGGAGCCTCAACAATTCTCTGAAGCATTGGAGTTTGCAGATGGGGAAGGCCTTTATTTGTGTCGTAAATTAATGGACGAGATTCAAAAAGAGACAAAAGTCTATGATGAGGCAGGGCTTCGCAAAATTTGTCAGGATGAAACCGTGTCTAATATTGAAAAGATGGTATATGTGGGTAAACTGCCATCTTTCAGATTGTGGGATATCATTGGAGAAGAGGTGGTCAATATCACCCTGGAGATGAATCATACGATCTCATGGGAGGGTGTAGGAGCCCGATGTTTGGCAACAATCCCTTTGCGGTGGTTTCTTGCAGGTAAATTGAATCCTAAATTGGAATTAATGGAGGGGCAAAACGTTCTTTCTTCGCATGCAGAAACTCGGAAAGCGCGAAAGCTCATGGATGCGAATGCGTTGGTTCTGCAATTTGATTTGCCGAAAGATAAACTTGAAAAAGCAGACTCATTCTCTTTGGTCTTTCAGCATGCAGATTATCCGATGGCATTACGCTTTGCATCACGTTCTGCCTACTTGGCAGATAAACCGGCTCCGGTCGTGAGCTTTGTACCATTGGATATTGCTTTTAATGCATCAAATGCGAGAAACGATTTACGGGTGATGGAGATTGGTTTCAAAGATGTTGTTTATCGATTGGATACAGATGCTAAGCAGTATCTGAAGACAATAGCACGTGCAGATTGGGTCAATCTTTTCAAGAAGACATTCCGCAATCTTCAGGATTTCAAGTCGGGCACGTATGCGGTAAATCGTGGTGGTGTAGAGCGAATTGAATGTAATGATGCCGGAGAGGTAAAAATCATTTACCATAATACCGCAACAACTCCAATACGTCCTGCTGTCAGTATTTATTTGTTGAGTGAATATGGAGTCGTTAAAGCTCGTATTGATGATATGTGGCGCTTTAAGCAACTTCAGCCGGGCGAGAAGGCAGAAACGAGCTGGCTGAAAGGTTTCCCATCGGCAAAATACATTGATATTGAAGTAAAGGAGTAAACGTCTATTACGCTTTAGACAACAGCGCTCCTGTCAATTTTGAAGGACTCGGTATCAGCCTAAAGGATGTTTGGAGTGGGTTTTATTTTGTTTTTGGAGGTGTTTAGAGGGTGGATTTTGTTTACTAAAAAAGCCGTTCTTGCGAACGGCTACAGGGGGATGTATGTGCGGAGTGGCGGTTTTTGATGCAATATGCGTCAGGGGATGCGCCAGACTTTGACTTTCATGGTGCGGCGTCCCCAGCGGAGTGCGGCTTTATGGCTGGGGAACCAGAGGTCGATGTGTGCGCCTTTGATGGCGCCTCCGGCGTCTTCGCCGCGGGCGTATCCGTAGCCGGGCACGTAGAAGACGGTGCCGTAAGGGTAGCGTGTTTTATCTACGGCGGCGGTGCCGTGGCGTGTTTCGGTGCCGGTGGCGGTGATGCCGACTTCTTTGCGTTGGCCTTTTTGGGGACCGTAACTGTAGACGGGTGTGCCGAGTTTCAACCAACTGCGTTCCCATCCGCAGCAGGAGCCGCAGTCGCAGTAGCCGGTAACGACGATGGTTTCGGTGACAGGTTTGACGCCACGGGGCGGACGAATGCCACAGCCGCCGAGGAGAATTCCTGCGACGGCTGTCAAGAGTGTGATACTCCAAAGGCGCTGGCGGGCGAACATTATTCGATGGCCAGGGCTGCTGCGGCTAATGCACGGCCGGCTTCACGGCATTTTTCCAGTGTTTCTGCGTCTGGGACGAAGCGGCACTTGATGGGGTCGCAGATGATGTCGCAGGCCATTGCTTTGAGGTATTCCTGGGCTTCTTCTGCGCCTTTGCTGGCCCAACCGTAGGAACCGAAGCTGAAGGCTTTCTTGCCTGCAGGCTTCAATCCGCGGATGTAGGTGAGTGCGGCGGCGATGCGTGGCATCAGGGATTGATTGAGTGTCGGGGTACCTACGGCAAATCCGGCGCAGTCCATCAATTCTGTGATGAGCTCGGTATCGCCAACGGATTTCAGGTCAAAGAGTTTGACGGTGATATCCGATTCATTTGCACCAGCTGCCACGGCTTCTGCCATCAGGCGTGTGCTCTGCCACATAGTGGAGTAGAAGACGATTACTTTGCGGGTGGGTTTGCTGATGTGCCAATCCAGATAGGCATTGAGGATTTTGTCAAAGTGGGTGCGCCAGATAACGCCGTGCGAGGGGGCCACCATTTTGAGTTTCAGGCCGAGTAATTTTTTGGCGGCGGCGGCGACAGGCTTGGCGTAGAGCAATACGATATTGGCGTAATAGGTCTTGGCTTCCTGCATCACTTCGGTGAGATCGGCTTCATCATCAAAGCGGCAGTAGGTGGCGTAGTGTTGACCGAAGATATCCATTGAGAAGAGGAGTTCTTCTTCTTGGAGGTAGGTGACCATGCTTTCGGGCCAGTGGCACATCACGGTGTCAAAGAATTGCAGGGTGCGGCCGCCGAGATCGAGCGTTTCACCTTCCTTAACAATCTGCCATTTCCACGCAGCGGTGTCGAAGTGGTGCTCCAAGGCATCCTTACACTTGACATTGCAGACGACGGTTGCCTGCGGACAGGCTTTGACCATCTCCGGCAAACCACCGGCGTGATCTGGCTCTGCGTGGTTGCAAATGATGTAATCGACTTGATCCAACGGGCAGAGTGCCGCCACATGCTGCTTGAGTGTTTCAACAAAGGGAGCCTTAACGGTATCAATCAAAGCCGTTTTGGTGGCGCCTTTTACCAGGTAAGCATTGTAAGACGAGCCGCGCTTGGTCTGGTAGCCGTGAAAGTCTCTCACTGGCCAGTCCACATAACCGACCCAATTCACGTCTTTTACGAGTTCGATATTCATCGTTTGCTCCTTTTAGAACTGCCTTTTATGAAGGAAGATTTTTCTTAATTGTCCGTAATTAAGGACTTTTGTTAAAGTCAATTGTAATTATATCATATTTTATTTTTGACGGACAAGAGCCTTTTTTATTTTGTTTGAGCCGGCGTGATGTGTCATAGTAATGTGCACCGAAGAAAAATCCAATTATGTCACACTATTGCTCCTATGTGTCATTTGAATGTGCACCGAAGGAGCTACGCTATGACAGCAAAAACAACGAGGGAATACATGACTAAAATGAAGCT
>JAFTHG010000097.1 GCA_017457555.1 Kiritimatiellia bacterium
CACGCTCCCCTCGGGCGCAGGCACGATTGTCGCCTGTCCCTGGTCCAGCGCCCCCTCGGGCTATGAGTGGCGCTATAAGCCCAGCCTCTCCTGCGATGTCACCACCGGCCGCTGGACCCTCCGCGAAGAATACACCGGCGCCCTCAAATGGGACAAGGACCTCTACACCCACCAAAAGGTTGAAAGCCCCACCACTGTCTGATTTGAGTGGTAAGGCACCCGCCTTACCTGTTTGGCCGAGTGCCGCGCCGACGGCACTCATAAAAAAGGAGCCTTCCATGCTCGACCTACCACCAGAACCCGTAAGAAACACGCCCATCACCGCCGAGTGGGGGCGTAAGGTCGTGCGTGCCCTCCGTGCGCTCTGCCCGGTCGCTGGCGCTGGTATGGCCGTCGATGTCACGCCCAATGGCACCACCTACCGCCTCGCTGCACCCCCCGCGCCCAAACGCTCCAGCGGCCTTGAGTTACGCCCGTGGCAACCCAAACTCATCCTTGAAGCTTTCTCCTCGGGTTCCTCCGGCGGCCCCATCTACCGCCTCGCCATGACAGTCGGCAAAATTGTCTATCAAACTGCCGAGGGCGAGACGACCTTCCCTGAGATTGACCACAAAGAGGCCGACATCGGGAAACTCGAGCGGTCCTGCTTCCAAATCCCCAATAACGTCCTCACCGAAACCACCCTCTATCTCGTTTGCGACCGCTCCGGGGAGACGCCGCGGTGGACCTTCGAACTCGCCGCAGCCAATAAACCCCTCGCCGAACCCGATGCCGCGGGCGTCCTCCGCTTCCGTCGCAAGGCTATCGCCGAGATTGACCTCTCCAAAAACACCCTCACGCCCCTCATCCACGGCTCACGCCTCGAAGTCGCCGACCCCGCCGCCAACGGTGTCGAGGATGCGCCTGTTGCCTGGACGGTGCGGAGCCGTTTGGAACTCCCGCCCGAGGGCGTGGGTGTCTCCGAACGGGTCTGGGAGGTCTATCACCCGGTGTGGGTCTGTGGCCGCGCCACCTATCTGCCCGAAGGCATGACGCAGGGCGCATGGAATCTGCTGGATAAAACCCTTGAGAGCGGCACACTCTATGCCGTCCTCCAGGAGAAGGCCTCTGCGCTTGCAAGCGATGACGATGAGCCTGCATGGACCTTTGAAAAGGTTTACCTCACCAATAAAGCCTCCGACATCCCCGCCGAGGCGCAGCCTGACCGTTACAACGACGGCCACCGCTGCACGGTCGTGGCCATCGGTTGCTTCTCGGGTGCCGGAGAAAGCCTCAAATGGACCCAGTGGCACGTTGGCGCCATTGTTGAGCGCACCCCTGGCACTGGGGGCAGTGGCGCAGCTCTCGCTGACGGTCTCTCTCTGCTGGGGCCCATTCGCATCTTTAAAGAGTCCGATGGTGCTGTGTGGCTGAAGCAAGGCCACCTCAAATGGTCCGCCGCGTCGGCAGCATTTGTTGAGAACTTTGACAACCCCATCAAAATCCTCCGCTTAGACCAAGCCATCACCGTGCCGAAGGTCAATGCGTACACGCCTGCTGACCCCTATGCTGATGGGGGCGGCTTCCGTTCGCTCAGAAATTACTCTGTGGGATGGGACGTCTCCGATAAGGGCAGCACCGACGTCGCTCCGGATATTGACGGCGGCCAGGATTTGCAGGAGCTGCTCTGCTTTACCTCCGTGCCCAATGCCGTTATTGATAAGCATCAGCGTGCCGTGGCTGAGCAACTCGCTTACCTCCTTGATGTGGGCGAAAAAACCGGTTTCGCCGCGCTCCGTCGCGTGCAATTCACCTCCAAACTCTCCGTCACCGAACCCTCCGACGAGACAGCGCAGGGCGCACTCAATGACCACCGCGCCTCCATTACCGTCCTCGCCGAGTCTGAAGCGTCCGAGGAGAGCATTGAACCCATCTTCAAGACCGAGGTTGAGGAGGCAAACGAGGCCTCCACCTACGACGCAGCAGGAGGAGCCAATGGCTAACAGTCCCATTTGGATGAGGGAGCGTGGCCTCGGGAATCTTGAGCCTCTCTCGCCTTACGCCCACGATGAAACCCGCAATACCTTTAAGCTGGGCTATCTCGGCCAACGCGGCGGCAGCAATGGCCTCGGCAGGTTGCCCGCCCTCGCTGAGAGCTTTGGTGGCGGCATCACTGTGCTTACAGACTCCACCGATCCGAATGTGCTGGCGGCCATTGAGGCCTTCCGTCGTCAGATGGAAAACACCTACCCAGACGAAAATCTCCTCCATACACTCGTCTGCGTGCCCACCTTTGCCCCGCGTACTTGCTTGCGTCGCCCAAGTGGCGCCATCAGGATGCACAATAAAACCCTCTCGCTGCTCGTGAGTAAGCGTTTTGTTGATTACACCACCGAGTGCTCCTATCACATCTCTAGCTCGCTCTCGCTGGAGAAGTTTGAGGTCGACCCTATCGTGGAGACCATCCTTACATTATCGCGTCCGACGTCAAGCAACTATTACGGCCAACAGATTCATATCGGCTCAGAATTTCCGAGCAAAATCGCCCTTGGTCCATACAGTGAAGTCTATGCACCTGACAGCAATTGCCCCTGGCATACGATGGACTCATATGCGCCGTTCTGGTACGGACGCGACCGCTACGGAGATGGCACGCCTAATGGAATGGTTTACGTGCCAGGCGATAGAAACGACAGCTACTTCTACGTGATTTGCGCACGGCAGCCGCTCGCGGACGATTCGGGTTTCCGCGATGGCAATGGCCAGGGCGTGCTCTTCGTCCATCGCACCCATGCCGACGTACCTGACGAGGAGTGGATGCTCTCACATATCAATCGCTATAGTGTGGGAATGGATCCAGAAGAGCTCCTGGAAGAGATGCTCTATGGTACGAAGCTTCACGGCTCCTACACCGACAATGAGGGCCACTTCCGTGCGCTTTGTTGGCACGACTTTAGTCATCGCTACGTTTTATCACCTGTCAACTTCCAGTCGCGGTGGCACAACGCCGAGTACTACAAATCCTCGTGGATTACACACTATGATCAATACGGCAGCAAGTCCGTCTATGGTGAAATTATGGGAAAGGTTCAGTCAAGCTTCGAGCGTTGGGTCAATATCCGTCAAATGCTCCATTTCCCCAATCGGCCAGAAATATCTCTGCACGTCAAAGTGGAGGGAAACCGTTGGGACCGCATGACCATCGATGAGCAGATGCAAGCACGCCACACCATTCGCGTCTCGGATCTCTCTGGCGCGGGTGGCATCTATGAGATCTTTGACCTTGAGAACGGCACCATTCTCGCCTCCGGATCTGCCTCACCCAATGGCAGCGTCGAACTCTCCTTCTGTCCCGGACAGTTCGAAGAATTCCGTAAAAGTAAACGTAAAACCTTCGGCTTCTCGGCTACTAACTCCTTCATTATCGGTAATCCCGAAGAACTCGCAGAGATGAGGCGCACACCCTTCCCGGCCGCAGAAGAAGGCACCTTCAACTACCAAGAAATCACCGACCAAATCTATCTCTAAAAGAAAGGCTCTCATGAAAAAACTGTTCGCTGTTCGCTGTTTGCTGTTCGCTGTTAGCTGCTCGCTGTTCGCCCTCTACGCGCACGCCAGTGCGCTCATCCCGCTCTCCACCACCACCGAGTTCACCTCTACCGCGATTGCGCGTTTTCGTGCTTACCATGGTGAGACTGTGCGCCTCACCCACCGCCTCACCCTCGCAGGTGCTCCGCTCGATCTCAGCGGTGCCTCCGCGCGCTTCTATTGGCGCACCGAGGAGATGGAGGATTGGTGGAGCACCGATGCCACCCTTGAGGGGAACGCCGTCTCCTGTGATTTCACCCCAGAGATGGACCCGGGCACGGAGGCTATCTGGTACTTCTTTGGCATCACCCAAGCAAACGCCATCGCCTACCGCGCCAATGGTTCGCTCACGCTCTTAGACTCCCCGGGCTTCACCCCAGCAGACCTTGGCGAACCCGATGCCCTCGCTGCCGCTCTCGAAGCCCTCTTTAAGGAGGCGGACACCCGCTACGCCACGAAAGCGGAGCACGCTGCACTCGCTACGCAGGTCGCAGGTAAGGCAGACGCAAGCCACACCCACGCCGATTTGCAACAGTCTGCCACCGTCCTCTTGCAAGCCATCAATAGTGAAGCCAATCTCCGTGAAACGGCCGATAATGCCCTCCTGGCACAGCTCACTGGCAAGGCCGATGCCTTTACTGTTGGTGAGGGCTTAACCCTTGAGGCAGGCGTACTATCGGCTAATGCGCCCAAAATCACCGTGGACGCTACCCTCTCGGCGACCAGCGTCAATCCCGTGCAGAACAAGGTGGTCTACAGCGCGTTGAACAATAAGGCTGATAAAACTGCGTTGAATGGGAAGGCCTCTAAATACGAGTTTAATAGTGATAATTACACCATTCCTTATGTGAATGCTTCTGGCGCTTCCATGCACTCCTTGCGAACGGTGTTTAATGCGAATAATGAGGCTGACAATTGGGCCGAAAAATTCGATAACGCGAAGTTAACCTTTGAGTGGTGGCATCAGTATGACAATGTGAAGGAAGACTCCTTTGATGTGCCGATGACGGCGTTCCGTGCGCTCGCCAATGGCGGTGGTGGCCACACCGAAGTTTGGAAGGGCAACGTTGGCTTTGGCGAGCAGGATACCTTCTTTGGGCCACGACGGGTGGCCGAGGGTGAAGGGCAGTTTTACAAAGGTTATCCGCGTCTGCATAACCATGGGCAGGACATCCACGAAGTGAGCGGGTTTTCGCGCGACTCGCGCGACGATGAGACAGTTTGGAGTCACCGCTTACTGCTGCCGTGGGATTTGGCGAAGGCCAACGACACCTCCTATCTCATGGCAGGTGTGGTGTGGAATGGCAATCGTAACATCATCTTTAATGGAGATACCACCACCTTTGTGCAGCCCCTTGTTCCCACCAACAAGGGGGACAACGCCGCCTACGTCCCTTACGCGCTCCCATGCTTTGAGAATTCGCCAATGTTTTGGAAGGGGCAAATGATTTGGCATGATGGCACCACCACGCTCAGTAAATCCGTCAGCATCCCTTGGTCGCGTGTCACGGGGACAACGGCTTCGCCTTCTGAACTCGCCCTGAAGAGTGATCTTGAGACGCTAAAGAGCGAACCAGTGGCGCCCACACTTGAGGTCGCTACATGGTCGGGCACGGTCTGCTCGGTGCCGTGGGGCGCAAATCCACTCTTAATCGACTGCTCTGGCCAGACTGAGTATGATTTTACCATCCAGTTTTCCGTGGCCGATTGGCCTGAGGGAGCCGCGCGGCTGCTCTTCATTCGGGCCACACCCACGCCCACCGTCGGCGATGGCATCATTGATAGCTTGAAGGGCGGCAATGGGCTGCTCACGCCCTCGGTCGTGGGTTATGACTATCTCGAACAGGGCGAGGAACACACCGTCTCGGCATGGCGTCGGGGCTCGCGTCTGCGCCTCATGGTCGTCGATCGTGAGCGTTTGTCTGATCTCTAACCCATCATTTGTTAAAGGAGTTTGAATATGGAAGAGCATGCACCGTGGTATGTGATTGTTTTTGTCTGGATTTGTTGCTTGATCGCCGCCGGGTGTTGTCACGCCGCACCGCCGATGCGCCCAGTCTTGCAGCCGGAAGCGATGACCCTCATCGAGTCGCCCATCTCGCAAGCCATCGCGCCAGGCGAAAGCGCGCAGGTCTATTTCACGGCCTATCAGGCCCCGGCACTTCCGCCGGAGGTTGTCACCGATGCGCTCTTAGGCGTGGCTGATACCGTCAATCTCCTGGCATGGGGGCGTGTGAAGGTTGATCCACGGCTCTCTGCTGTCTCTACCGCCATGCAGATGAATACGATTGATGAGACCTCCACGGCGACCATCGCACAGACGGCTGAATGGACGGCAAGCGAGGCTGTCGCCATTCCCATGGGCTTCAGTTTCACGAATTGCGGCGTCTACTCCAATCGCATCACCTCTCGCTCGAAGGATGGTTGGGCTTGGGATGGACTCGATGACATCCACTGGCAGGGTGACCCCGTGCGCACCAAGGCGGTCACGCTCACAACTGCGCAGGTCGCCCAAACGCTCAATCTCACCTCGGTACTGCCAGAGGCAACCTTCAAGGGGAATTATTGTTGGGTCCGGCTTGAGTCCGATGCTCCATTTTCGCTCACCACCTCCGCAGGCGTTGCCATCGCCTCAGAGGTGACCTCCGTCACCTTAAAACATGACCAACTCTTCATCTCGGACAAAGTCGGCACCTCATGGAAGGTGACCGGTTCGGTCGATGGTCAGCAGATCACCTTGACCCAACAAGACCCCTTCTTTGGCGGCACACGCGCCGTCGGGGATTCTGCCATTGGACGACTCAATGGCCAGGATGTGAGTCTCTATGCCGTAGAGGGCGCCTGGCGCCTCTTCCACATTACGCTCACCTGTCAGCACGCGCACGCAGATATGAGAAAGATCATCACCGCCACCATTCAGATGATTGATGAAACGGGCACGCTCGCACCGTATGCCGCCGCTTATGAGTTTGCCTTTGGTGGGGGCTCCGCTTCTCCCGGTTGGCGCGGTGGCGGTGGCTACACCCACGCACTCTACTTTCTGCCCGCCGGGGCCGCCTTCCGCATCGGCACCGGGCTCGGTGCCCATCCGCAGATGCTTAATGCCCAAAACACCTCTACCGAAACCGTCGCTCATCCAATTACGCTTCAAACCTTTGGCGTAAAGGTCTTACGTGGCGTCCTCTCTCCGCGAGATCTGCGCTGCATCTTTGAACGCGACAAGGCCGAACTCATCCGACGCGGCCTCTGGTAAAGCTCGCTCATTTCTCTGCTGCAGCCCCTCCGGGTGGAGGAAAAGCAAGCACGGAGGTCAACCACAACACCGCACCACAAGGTGCATTTAACCTCAGGTTCAGTCACGTGGCTATCCCCATCAATACACCGTGCGCAGCAGAGCCGTTTTTTAAAAGGAACCCCCAATGAAGAAAATCCTCACCATTCTCGCCACCCTCTGCACCGCCCTCTCAGGCCTCCTGCAGTGGCGGCGCTCACGCCACAGAGAGGCCCTCTCTGAGGCTATCCACTCCGGTGACACCGAAACCGTCACCAAACACCATCACCACTTATTAAAGCTGTTAGCTGTCAGCTGTCTGCTGTTGGCTACCTCCGGCTGCACCCGTGAAAAGCTCGTCATCGTCAATGAGCCCATGGCCCCCGTGCGCCTCTACTACGAAGGCACCCCCGGCTGGTGGCTCTCCGACACCCTCTACGAAGCGACTTTACTGAAATTAGCGGACAGTGAATAGCTGACAGCACTCAGCTTATTAGAAATGGACTGACGGCTGTGTGCTGTAAGCTGTCAGCTAAATGCGACTGAAAGGAGCATATCATGAAATTCCTCACGAAACTCTGGTCTTGGCTGCGCCCGAAATTGGTGCGCCTCTTCACCCTCACCGCCGAGCATCTGGCCAAAGAGGTCCTTGACCTGCTCAATGATGCCGACCTCCAGAAAAAGGCTCTTGATGCCGTCACGGCCGCCGCGGAAGGTGGACTCAAAGGCAATGCCGCCTTTGACTTCGCCTTTGACGACCTCACCGCAGAACTCCGCCTCGAAGGCCGAGAACTCGCCGATAACATCAAAGACACCCTCATCCAAAACGCCTACTGCGTCTTTAAGAATAGCTAACAGCGGACAGCTGTCAGCTAACAGCTTATTAGAAATGGACTGTTTGCTGTATGCTGTAAGCTGTCAGCTCATGCGACCGAAAGGAGCCTTCCATGGAACCTACGCTCACCTCTGAGCAGAATCATATCGCCTATGTCCTCTTTGGCCTCTCGGGCTTAGCGGGCATCGTCTCGACCATCCTCTCGGCGTGGAATGCCCTGCGCCGTAAGCCCTCCATTGACGTCACCCTCCAGGCTTACGTCAAGCGCGAGGAATTGGATGCCCTGGATAAACGTGTCGATGACCTCGCCCGACAGCTCTTTGATCGCCAACGTGAAGACACCCACCTCCTCTCAAAGCAGATTGACACCCTCACCGAACGCCTCACCGACTGGCAAAAGGGCGTCGAACGCCAAATCGGCCGCATCGAGGGCAATTGCCAAGCCATCACCTCAAAAAGGAGCCTCTCATGAATCCTGACCCCGTCATCCTCGCCTTCTTGGCAGCTCGTTACCCCATTCTCTACACCACAGAGACGATCACCACGCGCGTCAAGCGCTCAGGCCTCTGTGATGGCGACTTCGACACCCTCGCCATCCTCTCCCGACTCGCCAAACGTGGCCTCGTCTCCTTAGAGGTCGATGACCTCTCCGGCCAGGAAGGATGGGCCGCCACCGCTGAAGGCCGTAAACGCTGGATCCTCGATGGCCAGCTCTTAATCGGCTAACCACCGCTGTCTTATTTGAGCAGTAGCGCCCCCGCGCTACTAAAAGCGACTCAAAGGAGCTTTTCATGCGTGTCTATAAATCGAAAATCGGCAGACTGCCCCATACCATCCGTCACACCCTCTGCCAACGCCTCCGCGATGGCCAAACGCAGGCTGAGATCCTCTCCTGGCTCAATGCCCTCCCGGAGACCCAAGAGATGCTCCGCACCACCGGCGCAAAGGCCGTCACCGCCGTCAATCTCACCGACTGGACAAACACCGGCTTTCAAGATTGGTGCGCAGACCAGGAGCGCACCGCCCACCTTGAGCGCCTTACCGAACACTCCCTCGCGGTGCTCGAGCGAACCGGTGGCGACCCCTCCGCGGTGGGTGCGCGCCTCCTCGCTGGACGCCTCTTAGATGTCTTAGAAGGCGCGAGCGAACCCGAAGAACTCGGCGACCTTGTCAAAGCCCTCGTCGCCCTGCGTTCGGCAGAGACCGCCGCCCGAAAGACCGACCTCGCCGCAGAGGCTAATGCCATCAAGGTGCGCCAGCTTGACCTCGAAGAGCAGAAGTTTAGACGCCAAACCTGCGAACTCTTCCAACAGTGGTACGACCGCGATGAGGTCCGCGCCCTCCTCGGAAATGACGCCCTCGATGCCTCCGCCAAGACCGACGCCCTCGGCCAACTCCTCTTCGGCGACCTCTGGAAAAACTGTTAGCTGTTAGCTGTTAGCTGTTAGCTGTTAGCTGTTAGCGCACTAAGGAGCCTCCATGCAAAACCCGCAAAAACGCCCGTTAAACGCGTCCGCGCCCTCCGAAGGTAGAAATGCCGCCCAAAAGTCCACGGAGCGATTCTTGCTATCCGCGAACCCTCCGCGAGAGGCGCAGACGTTTGAACCTGTCATCCAATTACGCGCTGGCCAGCGAAAGTTGGTCGAATTGACCGCCACGCACCGCCTTTTGGCCTTCGTGGCACGCCGTCAGTATGGCAAGACCACCACCTTCGCCAATATCGCCCTCTTGAAGATGATGCGCCAGCCCGGCCACACCGTCATCTTCGGTTCGGCCAAACTCAATCTCTCGCGCGAAATCATCCTCAAAGAGGCCGCCGTCCTGGAGAAGGCCCTGCGTGCTGCGCGCCAACTCACCCTCGCCGACACCCAGACCGGTCGCGCCCTCCCGCACCTCTCACTCGATGACTTCGCCGACCTCTATGAGCACTCGCGCCTCGAGCTGCGCTACTACCACGACCGGGGGACCTACTCGCGCACCAAGGTCGTCGCCCTGCGCCCCGATACCGTGGGTGAAACGGGTGACCTCATGTGTGATGAGATTGGCCGCATCAATAATTGGCGTGAAGTGTGGGAAGCGGTCGAACCCATCGTCGCCTCCAATCCCACCTTCAGGCTGCTCCTCTCTACCACCGTCCCCCCCGATGACGCACACTACAGTTTTTCCCAACTCATGCCACCGCCGGGCACGCTCTTTACCCCAAATCCTGCCGGTAATCTCTACACCTCCCAACTCAATGTCGACGTCCTGCGCTTAGACGCATGGGATGCCGCCCTGGATGGGGTTCCGCTCTATGACCTCAAAACAGGCGCACCGCTCTCCCCAGAGGAGCACCGCGCCAAGGCCGATGATAAGGATGCGTGGGACCGCAACTACGGTTGCCGCTTTCTCACCGGCGGTTCGGCAGCCGTCACCCTCCGCGCGCTCTCTCAGGCGCAGGAGCGGGGCATCGAGCAGGGATGCCAATACGCTGAGGACAACCTCCCCGACAATTTTGAAAGCCTCTTCGGCACCGGCGCGATCACGATCGGTGCAGACCCTGCCACCACCGAGGGCGCGCACTCTAACCCCTTCGGTCTCTGCTTCCTGCAAACCACCGCTGAGGGCGTGGCTGCGCGCCTCATCCTCTCGCTGCGCACCGCCGACCCCGAGAAACCCCGCGCACTCCTCCTGGAGGCCGTTCACCGTCTCGCAGGACGCGTGCAGGCGGTGGCGATTGATGCCACGAGCGAACGCTTCTGGTGCGTGGAGACTGCGCGAGCCTTGAGAGCGGAGGACCTTCCCGTCCATCTCTGCGTCTCCTCCACCACGCTCGACTATCTCGGTGAACGCCTCTTGCTGAAGACCTATCTCGGTAATAAGGCCGTCGCCGCCCTTGAGGATGGGCGCGTCGCCCTCCCGCCTAAGCGCCCCATCGCCGAGGATTTTCGTCTCGTCAAACGCGTCAAAGGCGGGTTTGACGCAGATGTCGCTCCCTCCGGTCGCCACGGCGACCTCTTCGATGCCTTCAAACTCGCACTCTACGCCATGGAAGAAGGCAGCCTCAAAGTTGAGGCCGAAGCCGTCGCCACCCGCACCTCACCCACCACTCACCACCCCGAGCGCTTCTCCATGCGCCCACCAAAGAGCGAACAGCCATCAGCGAACAGCAGACAGCTGATGATTTAGCGAACAGCCCACAGCAAACAGCTAACAGCAAACAGCTAACAGCAAACAGCTAACAGCTTTTAGAAAGTGAGACGATAAATGCGTGAAGTAATTTGCCGACTTCCTCAGTTAAAAGAAGCGCAGGCTTGGTTTGTGCTCGGGTTAAAAGACCTACGCGCTCACAAATCAAAATCTGTGTTTGCAATTCTGCTCGCGACCCAGAGGCGATATGCAAGAAATTGCGAAACGCTTTGTCGCCACTTCGTGCATGCCCTTCGGCAATGTTGGAAGGGATTGAAACTGCCGCTCGACGCATTTGGTCTGCAAGCCCAAAACGCTCTTCAGAAGGTAATGCCTGGATTAAGTGATAGACGCTCTCAACTAAGTCCATGCTCTTCTGTCAAACAATTAAATCTCTGTATGTTGTACTCATGACGCACAGTCTACCATAAACTGTCCGCTGTCCGCTGTCAGCTAAAAAAGGAAACCCCATGACTCCCCATCGCCTTCCTATCGGGTATGAAGTCCCCAATCTCGGACAAACCCTCACCGCCGACGCCCTTATCGCCATCCTCAACGAAGCGGAAAATGGCGACACGCGTAACCTCTTCGCGCTCTACCGTGACATCCTCTGCGATGCCCACATCCAATCGGAGTTCACCAAACGCAAAGCCGCCATCCTCGCCGACCGTGCCGCCCTCCGGGGCAACAATGCCGACCCCATGCAGGTGCAGGCCGTCACCTTCCTCACGCCAGTCCTGGAGTCGCAGTGCTTTGTTCAGGGCGTCTCGGCCCTCTTAGACGCTACGCTCTTCCCAGTCTCGATTTTGGAGAAGGTCTTTGCCTATCGTAATGGCCAATACGTCCTCGCAGACCTCATCCCTGTTCCCATGCAACTCCTCGACTTCTCCCAGGGCGAGGTGCGCATCTATGATGTCGATGAGCAGGGGAGGCCGCTGGCGACCTCGCAGGTGCCGGACCCCAATCGCTACATCATCCACGCCCCCAAACTCCTCCCCATGCCCGAACGCTGGGGCGGCCCTATGCGTGCCGTCCTCTCGTGGTGGCTCCTGCGCACCATGAGCCGCCAATGGTGGGCCAGCCTCCTCGAACGCTTCGGCACGCCCTTCCTCATTGGCAAATATCAGTCCCCTGACGATAAAACCGTCCTCACCGCGGCCTTCCAAATGGCCCAGAGAATCGGCGGCCTTGTTATCTCTAAGGGCACCGAGGTGGAACTCGTCCAGGCTGCACAGAATGACTCGGGCACCTCCCACGGTTCCTTCATTGAGCTCTGTAATGCCGAAATCTCCAAACTCATTGTCGGCCAAACCCTCTCCACCACCCCCGCCGCCACGGGTCTCGGTTCTGGCGTGGCCCAACTCCAGGGCCAAGTCCGCGAGGACCTGCGCCGCATGGACGCCCTCTTCATCACCTCCACCCTGCGCGACCAATTATTCTCCCAACTCCTCCGCCTCAATGGTTTCACCTGCCAACCCCCAAAACTGCGCTTCGGCATCGACTCCTCCTATGAAGAAAATGCCGCCATCGCCATGCTCCCATCCCTCGCGCAAGCAGGTCTCGAACTCGATGACGCAGGCCTCGCCCAACTCGCCGACCAGACGGGCCTCTCCCTTCGCCGCCGCGAAACTGCCCCACCGCTGTCTCCTCTGAGCAGTAGCGCACCTGCGCTACTTTCCACCACCGCGCTGGGATCCATCCCACACGTCATGCCGGGGGCTGCACATGGGACGAAATCGCGCACCGAGCGGTTAGGGGAGCTATGGGCAGAAGATGAGGACTTGCTCCGCTCAATTATTGAAGGCTCTGCCACCCCTGAACAGGCTAAACGCCGCCTCTCTAAATGGTTGGAGCGCCACGCCACCGATGCCGTAGACTTAATCGATGACATCCTCATCCGCGCCGCAGAAAGTGAAGCCCTCTAACCACTGTCTTATCTGAGCAGTAGCGCACCCGCGCTACTCATAACAAAAAAAGCCCCGGTCTCCCGGGGCTACTTTATTTAGTGGAGTCGATGTCGCACCCACTCCCAATTATCAAAATGATACTTGGGATCAGGCTGATAATCCTCACGCTTGCCGCCTCGCGCAATAAAAGTTCCAATGCTGCGGCTTGCGTGAAGAAGATAGTCGCACTCATCGCGCCAACGTAGCATCGCTGGGGTAAAGCACTTGAGATTCCATTTATAGGGATTGGGATTTTCCCCAGCAGGCAAGTGGGTAACCACCTTATGAGAGCGCTCACAAGCAGTATCAATTAAACGATAAGCACACTCGTCCAGACTCTCGTTGGGACGAGGAAAGAGCATTTCCCAAAGTTCCTGTGGCGTGTAAAACGCGTCATCTTCACTCATTGAGTTCCTCTGTTGTTAACAATCCTTGTTGTGTTAAGGTGTAGAGTTCCTTTTCCCAATCACGTCTGCATCCATCAAACGCCTCATCTGAGAGTGCTGCCCATGGCTGCAGGCGCTCCTCTACTTGTTCTTTAGCATTTTCGGACACGATATAGCGGATAATGCTTGGCGGAAGGGGCTCGTGCGTTTTAGGATCACGACCTTGATAAGCAATCGTACCATGCTTACAAAAAGGGCTACACCATGAGATGATATCCTCTGGAGAGGGCGTAGCAGAATGCGGATGACTATGGATCGTAGTGTGGTTGATAAAGACTTCTTCATAGCGCACGCTATTTTCGGTAGCTTGCTGATGCACTGGTAACTCATCCCCAAGGTCATAAGCGCGCACAATAAGATGCTCACGCTCGGTCTTCTTGGAACGTGCCAAGCATTTTTGGGCATCACTTAGGAGGTCGCTCTCACAGAGCCAATCCCACACACTAAGCTCGCGTCCATGGCGTTGCACGGTCTGCGTCTTACACCGCGCTGCAAAAGTCTCAAAGGCTTTGCGATAGAGCGCTGCCATCTCGGGCGTATTGGCATCGGTCGCCAAATACTTCCCCCGAATCGAGCTGAGGTCTAAATGCAGGTCGCCCGGATTGTGGTAATAGACTTCCATTTCCTCGCTTGGAATTGCCGCCGTTTGACGTGGTGAAAAGACATATTCCACCTTACCGTCAATCTCTAAATGACCTGTGCGAAGCAGAGGCAAGCGGGGGTCTTCGATGTCAAAAAAGCGCGGATCTTTTGCCTCGCGCATCTTCTGCGCGGTGCGTTTGGTAATCTGAACCACCTTGCAGCGGCATCCATAGTCCCACGGTGGGAAGTGCTCACGCCAGAAGGGATCATTGGCCGGGAGCGTCACCCCATGGAGCAGTTTGTGCGTACTGCGTGTGCGGCTATCGCCCACCGATTTATACTGCCAATAGGGGAAAAGTGCCATCTCTTCAGGGTCAGTCATTTCTTGATAACGCGCCACGGAAATCGCTTTAGCCACCTCGCTCCGCACGATGCGCTGCGCTAAGTGGCGCGCCTTATCCTTCTCCAAGTCATGCGCCAATTCCTTAGCAATGGCTTGACGTGCCCGCTGCCAACTCTCCCCCTGGGGAACACGCTCTACAGCTTGCTGAATACGCACCACGCGCTCTAAGTCGGCTAAGTTCGCTACAGCAAATGCTCTCGCCCGAAATTCGGGCAAGAGCTTGCTCATAGTCTCACCAGTCGTGGGTTGGCGCGAGTGAATCGCCTGCACTGCACCACGATCGGCCTGATGAATCTTCGTCGTCGCTTTCACGGTTTAGCCTTCTGTTCGCCGAGATTGTTTAAAAAGAGGTAGGTCTTACGGTCTTCGCTACCTTTTTCCCAACATTCCGGATGCTTCATACAGTATCGCAAATGTCGGAACCAACTGTCAACATCCAGCATCCACGTCCCAGGAGAGACCTGCACCATATCAATAAAGCCTGCCGTCGCCAAACGGCGCAGCGTCTGATACTGCACGGGCCGCCCAGGTTCGGAGGGAAAGCCCAGCAGACTCATCAACTCCGTATTGACGCGCGCCATACGAATCTGATACGGCACGCACCGATAGGTCCCGTCCTTCTGCTGCACAAAGTGCGCCAAAACATACTCCGGCGCATCATTCACGCCCTCTGCGGGCACATACACATCTGCTCCCGGCGCCACAGGCACCATCGCACCACGACTGGCCTGCTTCAAACGCGCCTCAAGCGGTTCATCTTTCGTCGTTAACATCACTTCTCCTTATCTGCCCCGTCAGGGGCGCATGAGCTGACAGCGGACAGCATACAGCTATCAGTCCTTTTCTAATAAGCTGTCAGCTGTCCGCTGACCGCTGTTAGCTGTCAGCTGTTGGCTGTTCGCTGTCAGCTTCCCGCCCACTGCGGCGGGGGTGGCTTGCTTCCTGCGGGCGCGATTGTTAAGTGTAAAATAGACCTGCCAAATCTGCTTGGCCGTGGCGTGCGCGCTATCGGTCCGATAGATCCGTGAAAAGAGACTCTCGGCATAATTGCGCGCACACGCCTCTCCACCAAACACCTCCCCGGAATCTTCAAAGAAGGCTTCCAATTTGCCCAATGCCCGGCGACGGTCGTCAGCTTGTTCGACGCTGTAACCGTGAGCATAGGCAAATTGGGGCCCATCTTTGCGAAAGGGACGCTTATTGGCGAGGAACCGCAGGCGGTTCATCATCGGCACAAAGCGGAGCTGGTCCACCTCCTTAAAGGAACAGTAGCCCCATTCCCCGATAAACTCCTTACGCCACACCTCAAAGCTATCGTAGGCATAATGAAGTTCAGGACGCTCTTTCCAGACTAACTGCGCATTGCAAATCAGCAACTTCACCTGCCGCTTACTTACCTTCCCGGCACGCGCGCCTTCAATCGCCCGCGCCGTCACCTGATTCACTCCTGCCATAATCTCTCCCTTTCTGCGCCGTCAGGCGCGCATGAGCTGACAGCGGACAGCATACAGCTATCAGTCCTTTTCTAATAAGCTGTCAGCTGTTGGCTGTTCGCTGTCAGCTTCACACTCACTGCGGCGCAGCCGCTTGTTTACTCATCATCCTCTGGAAACACCGGGCGCGCTACTGTCTGATTTGAGCAGGAGCGCGCCTGCGCTACTTTTCCCCCTGGCACACTCACGCCGAGGTCACTCCACTTGAGGCGGGGCTCATTCGACAGCACTTGTGCCTTCGCAGAGGCCATATCTTTCGCCAGCACATCCCACGTGCGGTGGGGCGCACGGATTTCCGTCACACGGTAAGCCTTCAAATCACTCATGCCATAACCTCCGAGGCTAAGCGCACACCCTGTGCCACCACCTGCGTGCGCAGCGAACGGCACTCAGCGCGCTCCTGATCAAGCGCCTTCTTCAGTTCCTCATTCTTCTCGCGCAGGGTGGCCAAGTCCCGCTCGGCTCCCCATAAGGCCGCCGCCTGTAATTCAATCAGGCGCTCATACTCTTCTCTAATCAAGTCCATAACTTCTCCTTTATCGTGGACCCCCGCCCGCTGTTAGCTGTTTGCTGTTAGCTGTTAGCTGTTTGCTGTTGTAGCACTCTGCGATATCGAGCTTAATGGGGCGATAACTGCCATCCCCCTGACGCTGCTCCACGTAGATGAGCGGGCGCGTCCCCGTCACCTTAATCGCCTCGCGCAGCACCTCCATCGCCTCCTGCCAACGTTTATCCTTAATCTGCAAGCGCATCAAACCGAAGATGCGGCCATTGCTCAACATCCCATCGGCGCGCGGCGTAAAGGCGTTGTTGACGAGTTCCAAAATATCCGCATCAATGCCACCGGCCGTCTTTGCCTTAATCATCTCGTAGATGAGCTCACGTGCCCGCTGGATACGCGCATCGAACACAATGCGGTTAATCTCGCGCAACGTCACCTTAACGCTTCCATCAAAGGCCGTGAAGGAGTAGTTGCCCTTTGCGCCCTTGCCACGCCCACCTTCACAATGGAGATATTTTTCGGCCAAGCCATTAATCTTCTCCATCGCACGTGCGGCAATCTGAGTCAGACGCTTATGCTCATCCTCCCAGACCTTCTGAAGGTCAAGGGCCAACGCATCGCAGTCCTTGTCAAATGCAGAAATATACTTCAGGGGAATCGTGTTGCCCTGAGCATCCGTCATTGTTCTCTGTTTCGCCATAATAACTCCTTTCAAGTGGGCGTAGCCCGTACTGCTGCTTAGGGGTTCGGGGAGCAGCAGCGTCCCCGTCGTTTGTTTGTTTGGCCGAGTGCCGCGCCGACGGCACTCAGGGGCGTAGCCCCGTCGTTTGTTTACCTCCTGCGCGTCACGGTGACCACCGCTTCGCTCACGGCCTTCGCCGCCTCTGTAGCCTCTTCAAAACGTGCCCCAGAGGCGCGCAGGGTCGTGACCACATCGCGCACAAAGGCAAAATTACCATTGCGCACGGCATGGTCGGCAATAATCTTCGCCGAGGGTTTTAAGGCCCCCGCCGGAAACTCCGCCAAGCTCACGCGCAGATAAGTCTCAATATCCGAGGTCGTCAATTGCAACTGTACCCGCTCGCTAAGGCGATTGGTCGAGAGCTGGCGCGCTTCCATATAGGCCGCCGTCTCCAACTTCGCCCACAGCGTCGGGATCGCTACCAAAATAAACTCGCCCGGCGTGGAATTGACCAATGTCTTCACCGCATTCAGGCACTTCTTACCCAAGTGGTGCGCCTCATCAATCACGAGGCACCGGCGGCTCTCGCTCAAAATCGTCTGGACACGTTCTAACCGGTCCTGCGCCGAGGAACCCGCCTCTAAAGAACTCTGCCCCAGCGCGCGCAAAATCGCCCCCAAGAGGGCTCGCGGACGGTCTTCCCATACCTCAGAAGCCTCCACCCGCACCACGCGGCTCCCATAACGCTGCGCAATGCACTCAATAGCACTCGTCTTCCCAATGCCACTCTGCCCCTGCACAATCACCACGCGGTTATTCCCACAGGAGCGCATCGCCGAAAGCACCGCACGGCGAATCTGAAGCACCGCCGAGAGATCGGGGATGAGCGCCACCTCAGCCAAGGGATCCACCCCAGCCTCAATCACCGCCACCACCGCGCGATAGTTAATGAGCTGCTGCTCGATATCCATCTCCGAAGTGTCCCCTCGAAGAATGCGACCATAGGTCTTATCAGACCCTAAATCCGGGTACATCCGGATCAATTTCGCCGTCGAATGCCCGTGACTACGTTGGTAGTCCTGCACGGCCTTCGCTAGGCTGATGAGTTCATCTTTCATCTCGTTTTCCTTTCTTAAAAATCTCTTTCTGCCCCGTCAGGGGCGCATGAGCTGACAGCGGACAGCATACAGCTATCAGTCCTTTTCTAATAAGCTGTCAGCTGTTTGCTGTTAGCTGTCAGCTGTTGGCTGTTCGCTGTCAGCTGTTGGCTGTTCGCTGTCAGCTGTTGGCTGTTCGCTGTCAGCTTCCCACCCCCTGCGGCGCAGCCGCTTGGGTTACGCCGTATAAATGCCCAGCGCCGCCTCTTCGGCATCCAAGTCACGCGCTGGCAGACGCAGCTCGGGCGTCTCGGCAGGAATAAAGGGCGCAGGCGCTTCGCCCGTCAGAATGCCACGGCGACGCTCCACGCTCTTGCGTTCGTCCTGGCCCTTACGCGCCTTCACGCCACGCGTATCGAAGGCCGCCGTCTGTGCCGCCACCGCAGCCAGCGTCTGCTTCTTCGCCGCCTTCGCCTCGCCAATTCGGCAATCCTCAGCAATGCGCCAAGCGCCCATCACGCCACGCGTGAGCATCGGGGCGGCATTGAGCAATTCGGCATGCTCATCGAGGAGCACCCCCGCTGAGGTGTCATGGAAGGCCTTGGCTAAGGTCACATAGGCCCCACGGTGCGCCTCGGCTGGATTGAAGGCCACCTCCACCTCCGCGCCATCCCACATCCACCCGCCACGAATGGCAAAGGTATAGGTGTGGGGCCAGCCCAGCGGACTCGTCGTGCGGATCGCCACCAATCCCTGACGGCGCACCGTGCGCTTCTCGCGCACCGGAAGGGCATACGCTTCAAGTCCACTCACTAAGGGCTGCAACTGCGCCCCAGCATAGGCCTCACTCGGCACCCACCGCCCATACGCGCGGCTCTCAATCTGTTCGCTATTCAGGTAGGCAATCGCCCGATCAAGCGCCTCTAAAAAGACCGTCAATTCAGGGAAGACCGTCCGCGGGTCAATCACCCCCTCGCGCGCCCTGCGCCAGTCGGCATTCTCGGCCGCCATTTCGCCTCTAAAACGACCCACCTGACCCTGCGGAGGCAACGTCACCGAAAGGCACGTCCATAACCTATTAAAATAGCCTTCCACCAATTTCTGATTCGGCCGCCCCTTCGCTGAGACAATCTTCACCCCAGCTGCCGCCAGATAGTCACGCGTCCGCGAGGCCTGCCACGCGCCCCCTTCGAGCACCAATTCACGCGGCATACCACCCGCCAGGCGCCACGTCGTATCAAAGGCCTGCACCACATCTGCCGCCCCATAGGCGTCACTCTGACGCATCACATAGTGATAACCCACACACATATCCGTGGCACAGTCAATCCCGAGGAGCAACTGGAAACGCGCCACACGCACCCCCCATTTATCCGCGCACTTATCCCCGCCACGCGGCCACGGCACCACCACACCCACATTCACCGAAGCATCGTCCCATACCTGACGTTCACCCGGCAGCAAACGGCGCAAGCCGCCCTGGCCATCGTCCACCATACGGATCGTGTCCGGCGCGTACACCCCATCATTGCGCCCCGCCTTCGGGTCGCGGTAACGCCGCACCTCCGCCGTGCTCGCGCGGAGCGCACGCCGCACCTCCACTGGCAGGGCATGCTTACTGCAGCGCGGCGCCAATATCGCCTCACGCACCGCCGCCGAAAGCGGACTCTCAGGATCCTTCGCCGCCATACGCGCACAGAGCGTCATGGAGCCCGCATCACGCGTCAGATTACTCCGCAGATACAGGCTGCGCAGATAATGCGCCTCCGCCTCAGAGAGTCGCACCATCGGTGGACGCCCCGTGCGCGGCAACGTCTCAAGCCCATCCAAACCCGCCGCATCAAAGCGTTCAGCCCAGCGCAGATAACTCGCAGCAGACACCCCACACCGAGCGCAGGCCCCGCGCAACGAAAGCCCCGACGCGAGCCCCTCGCGCACCGCACGTACTAAACGAATCTTCTCAAGTTTGTCCATAAAACCTCTGTCTCATTTGAGCAGTAGCGCATCTGCGCTACTTTATCTAGCCCGGACCTCTGCCGAGGGGTTCGGGGAGC
>JAFTHG010000098.1 GCA_017457555.1 Kiritimatiellia bacterium
CCCCTTATGCAGAACGCTTAAACGCAAAACGCTTAACGACCTTTGCACTGTTACGATAAACCACGCTTTGCGGGATTCACAGTGGTAGGCGTTTGCGGTGGCGTGGCGTTTCAGGGGTGGGGCAAAGGGATCTCAGAGATGAGAGGGAATCCGCCGCCCTTTCAGGGCTGAAATCCATCGTCCTCTTTCTGCCCCTTTGTGGTGTTCACAGGGGCTGTGTTGTGGTGTTGCAGCGTTGGGTGGTGTGAGGGGGTGTCTTTTTGAACATTAATATAAAAGAAAAAACTTTGCTTGTTGGCGCTGATTTGGTAGACTAATTCTGTGATATGAGAGAAGCGATGAAGACATTTTCACAGAAGTGCCAAGGCACGTCGGTTCAGACCGGCGCGCTCTATCATTGTTATCTCATTGTAATTCAAAGACTTATGCGTGATTGCGTAACACAGGCTTTATCGTATGCGCGCGCCTTCGCGATGCAAGGGATGCATCGGGGTGGGGCGTTGAGCGAACGCAGTTTTTGCGGAAACGGTACGCAGCGTGTGGCTACGACAGGAAAAGTTTTTTCCGCAAATCACCTGACCGAGCTGATTTTTGAGAACGACAATATGCGCCCAATTTGCGCGATTGCCTGAGGAGTCCGACTATGAAAACTACGTGGATAAAATCATTCCTTGCTACTGGCATTAAGTGGCTGCCCTGCACGGTGTTTCTAACCGCTGCGCTCGCGACCACAGTGGTTCAGGCGGCTGAGGTGTCGTATTCGTGGAACAAAAAGAAAGGCTTTGTTGATGCAACAGGCACTCCTGTGGTCATTGACAAAGACTTCACAATCACCGCAAAGTTCACGATGCCATCAACGGTCAACTCCGGAGATGTGATTGTCTTCAATGCCACAAAGGGCGATGGTACGTCTGTGGGTGGTCTTGGCGTCAAAGGCTGGTCGGGCACGCAAGTTTCGTATCTCGTGGGTGAGGCAACGCAAGGTTCCGGTGGTCACTACTCCGAGGATCGTTTCTCAAATACCGACACCAAGGCAAATGGTTCGGGCGTGAATACACTGACGATTACGGCGACAGGGTTTAATGCCGGAGCAGTGGCATCGTCCAACTTCAAGATGGATTTCGCCGGAGCTGGAACGGCGGGTTCTGTGGAGAACAATGGTGCTTCGGGTGAAGCGGGACCGACAAATGGCAGTTTCGGCACGGATCCTTTCTCGTTCACGGGCGTAACGCTGGCGGACGGAGCAAGCTTAATCAGCGCAACACTGACGATGGCGCTGCCGGATCCTGTTTGGGAGTGGGATGGCACAAAGACTGATGGCACGCTGTGTGACACGGTGAAAACGTTGCCAACGAAACTGGGTGAAACGGTTTATTCGGTCAGCGGTCAGATTTTTGACTTAAGTACGTTGAACATTCCGTCAAAGACGTTCTCTTTTGCTTTCTGGACGACGCGTGAAGGTCCAGCCAACTGGCGCGACTATGCCGGTTTCGCTAACGAAGAAGGGTATTTGCAAGTTCAGCGCGATGATACGGGCATCTTTGTGCAATGCTATCTCCAGGATGGGCCAACGTGGGGTTCCGGCAATAATCTGCCGTTTGCGCTCTCCTCGGTGTCCTATCAGCGCGTGGTGCTCGTACACGACACGACGGTGGTTAAAGTCTATGTGGACGGTAAGCTCATCTCCACAAACACGGTGAACAGTGATACGTGGGCGAGTTTGTCCAGCGATACGGGCATCATGAAGTATTTCGGTCTGGGCTGTGCGCCGTCTAAGACGGGTGGCGACAATGGTCGTGCAGGGACTGCATGGATTGCCGATGCGCGTATTTACAATGTGGCACTGTCGGCGGGTGAAGTGGCCGCCTTCTACAATGCGTATGACTTCTACACCGAAACCCTTGGATTGAAGCGTTCGACTTCAACCGCTTTGATTGAAGGTGGCAAGTACAGCATCAAGGTGTCGGCTGCGGAAGCCGCGGCAGGGACGCTGCAGATTGCAGTGCCCAATACTGCGGCAGTCACGGATATCACCTGGGATGTGCGCTACTTTGACGAGGTGGAAAATCTGACGGCCACCTTTGATGCCGCAACGAAGACCTATACTTTCTCCTTCACGCCGATTACGGAAGTGGGCGTTGAGAATGCCGAAGTGATTGCGGTCAACTTCGTCAATGAGTACTCGCAGTTGACGGGTGCGTTCAATAACATGGAGATGGTCGGTTTCGCCGCTCCCGGAAAGGGTGACAAAATCGCATTGCGCCACTGGAATCACTTCCAGATTGCAAATGGTACCAATGTGGCAACAACGGGTTCGGAAGGGGGCACCTACACCTTGTCGTGGTCTTCGCCTAATGTCTGGTACAATGGCAGCACCGATTCCACCGTGGGTAAGTTGCTTTACGGGTATCTGGATAATAATTTCAGCCTGACGCTGGAAGGTTTGCCGGTGACGGGCTACGATGTGGCCATCATCAGTGGTGGTGACGGTGGAGCCTTCAGTCCGATTACGGTGAATGGTACGGCATACATCGGCAGCGAAGGCGCTACGGTTGAAGGCTCCGGAAGCTGGGGAACGCGTTCAAATGGCGGTGCTTTGACCGAGGGCACAAATGTGCTCTATGTGCCCAATGTTTACGGGTCGACACTGGAAATTTCACAACCGAATAACGCAACAAATGCCCGTGGCGCTTTGTCTGCCATTCAGGTCTTTATCCATCCGGCGGCTGGGGCTCAGGACTTTACGGCGGCACCTTCGGGAACGTCGGTCACATTCAGTTCCATTGACTGGGATGAAGGCACCTTTGTGGGCGGTGAAGCCAATACGGCAACGCTGACGTTGGAACCCGGCACCACGCTGACGTTTGACGAGTCGCCAATGTTGGCAGAGTTGAAATTGATCTCTTCGGGAGAGGTGACGGTCGCTCTGGGTGGTTCGGTAACGTCGCTGGATATTGCTTTGGCCGATATCAATTCGTTCAACTATGCTGAAGTCGGTCAACTGAATATCGGCTCTCTGACGGCGACAGCGCTGACGGCTCCCGGCGGTACAACGTTGGCGATGGTGTCGCCCTCGCAAATCACTACGCTGACACGTGCCAACGGGTCAACGATCAAATTCTCGGAAGCCGTAACAGGCGAAGAGTCGGTCCTGCTGCTACAGGATAACACCACGGTCGAAACCACGGGTAATGTGACCATCAACGGTTCAATCAAGGAAACGTTGAAGGGACGCGGTTGGACGCTTTCGGGTGGTACTTCCACTATTTCGGACAGCTTCTATCTGGCAGCCGGTGCTGCATGGGCGAACCCGGGGAACAAGGCTTCGCTGAAAATTGAAAATGGTGCCACGTTAACCGTGAATGGCACAGCATCAACGCTTGGCCGCAACAAAACCGATGGCGCCATGATGTTCGCTGAATGCGGCAATGGTTCAACGGTGACGATTACGGGTGAAGGCTCTGCGCTCTCTGTGCCGAATGGTGCGATTAACCTTTCGCGTGACGGCGCTACGACAGCTACCGTTTCGGATGGCGCCTCGCTGACCGCCTATAAGCTGGGCGGAACCTCTAATTCCAGCACTCTGACGATTAATAATGCTACGTTGGTGCTCGGCAAGGCCGATGCCACAGATGGCACCGTGCAGATGACGGCCGGCAAGTTGATTCTGGATGGTGCAACGCTTTCAGCCAATGGTGACTGGAGTGTCAATACGGGGTCAACTGCTTCTCAGATTGAAGTGGCCAATACGCTGACAGTTAATCCCAATGGCAAGACGATTACGTTGCGGAATATGACCTTCCAGACGGGGGCTGCGCTCACCGCAACCGGTTCCGGCGTACTGGATATCCGTGAACTCTCCGGTATGGATGCTTATACCAAGACGCTTTCCGGCACGGTAAATGTGAAGACCGCTGCAGGCTCGGAAGGCACGGTGACTTTGGGCGATGATGCCACGATCACCCTCTATCTCTCCAGCCAGCAGATGATTACGGGCTATACTGCTGCAGGAGTGACCGGTAATGGCACCATTGTTTTCATGGATCCGGACGGAAATGAAGTGACTGAAGGCGTTTCCGGAAACGTTTACTTGCCGGCAACGCCGCGTTGGACGGCAACGACTGCAACAGGCAGCTGGAGTGACACTACGCTGTGGAGCACAGGCACGGTTCCGACCTCGGGTGATATTGTAATTGATATTACGGGTGTGACGGACGATGTGACGTTGACCGTGGATGCTACAACCACGCTGGGCACGGTAACGGTGCTCGGTGGTGAAAACACGCTGACCTTCAGCCCGACCGCAACGAATGCGTTGACGGTTTCAAAGATTGATCTTTCGGCCAATACCGATGTCCGCAATGGAATCACGTTAACGGCAGATGGCACGGTGGTCATTGCAGAAGGCGCGACACTGACGGTGCCGAATAATATGGTCTATTCGGGTGATGCAATCAGTTTGGCGGCAGATGGCTTGCCTGCCCGTGTGACAGGTCCGGGCACGCTGGCTCTCGATTTGGGCGCAAGTACTTCGGTGAATCTGACAGGCTCCAATGCCAATTATAAACTGGGGCTTACGGTGCTCTCCGGTACGCTCAATCTTCCCAATAAGGGAGGTGACGGTCCGGGTAAGGGACGTATCATTACTGTTTCAGGCAGCTCTTCCAAGTTGAAGCTCTCCAATGATGATGCAATGGGGTGGAACTATGCGGCAGGCCAGAAGGTTGCTCTGTATGATGGCGGCACCCTGTGGATCACAAAGCGTGACACAATGGTGGCAGATGTGGATATGCGCGCCGGTAAGATATTGTTGGACAAGAGCGCGAATGCAAATCGTGGTTTGGACTTGTATCATGCCAATATCTTTACTGTCTATGCGGCAGAGGGTGCTACTGCGACTGCGCCTACAGAATCGTCGTTCACCTTCTCAAGCGATACGGCCACAGCAGGACAGACCGTGTTAATCCGTGATGGGGACTTGACCTTTGATGTAAAGGCCAATGCTCGCTTGACGGTTGATGCAAAGTTGGTTGCCGGTGAAGCAGGATTGAATGCCGGCGGCACGCCCGGTAAGCTCATTAAGAATGGTGACGGTGAATTGGTGTTGACCGCCGCCAACACCTATAATACGGTTACAGACGTGAATGCCGGTGTGGTGACGCTTTCGGGTAATGGTAAGTTTGGCTCCGGCACGGTGACGCTTGCCTCGGGTGCCGTGGTGAATCTGGTCGTTGCGGATGGTGCTACGAAGAATCTGACAGCGTATGGTTCGCTCAGCGCTGTGGCAGGCTCTATTATAAGGAAATCCGGAGCAGGTGCTTTGACGATGGATACCGCCTTTGCCGGAAAGGTGGAAGTGCTGGGCGGAACGTTGGCACTGGGAACACGTCGCGATGTGACAATTGCCGCTTTGGCAGATGGCGCTGTGGTGGAATTAACCCGTGCAACGGGGGAACAAACCATTACCATTCCGACGACGCTGACGGCAGCACCTGCAGCATCGGCTTTCTCCATTGCGGGACAGGCTCCGGAAAGCGTTACGTTGGAAAATGGCAATCTTGTCGTAACACCGCGTTCGGCAAGTTATTACTGGGTGCCGGCAGGGACAGATACGAACTGGTTGACCCTCAACAACTGGCGTTTCGGCAGTGTGACCGGGTCGGCAGCAACGGAACTTCCCACCGCAGTATCAGACGTGTATGTTGTTGTGCCGAAGACAACGGCAGTAACGCTCACATTGGATGGCGATGTCACCGTGAACACGATGACGGTGCTTGCTTCCGGCACAGGCGAAAATGGTACACTGACAATCGATGGTACTGCTTCCCTGACAGCCACTTCCTTGACGGTCGAAGAAGCTACGGTTGAAACGGCAAAGTTGAATGTACCAACCGTTACATTGAATACCAATGCTCAAGTAATCGCTACGGTCGCAGAGGGGACAACGTGGAATGTCAACCGTCTCTCCGGTGTGGGTACCTTCGTTAAGAATGGGGTAGGGACGCTTCAATTAGCAGTGCCCTCTTCAACGGCCCGTACGGTTGCAGAAGGTGTGACGATTACGGTCAATGATGGTGTGTTGCAGACTTACCTGAATGGTAATGACAACAATCCGATCTTGAAGAATGTGGTCTTGAACTTTGCAGCAGAAGCCGATGGCTTCCGTTCGCATGGTTGGTTAGGCTTGGATGGTTCTGTCACGGTGAATACGGCTGCAGATTTGACATTTGCTGCGGCGGTAGGTGCCGTTCCCTCACTTCAGGGCTCTGGCACGTTAGTGAAGCAGGGCGCAGGAACCTTCACGTGGGATTTGCGCGGTGGTGAACATGCCAATCCGATGACGATTGAGGCAGGAGCAATTGCCTTTGCAGGAAGCGGTTCGCAAACAGCGGCAATTTCGGGTGCCGGTCAGGTGAAGATTCCTACTGGTGCAACGATTACCTTTACCGTGGCGAATACCTATTCTGGCGGCACCTCTATTGTTGAGGGAGCAACCTTGACCGCCAATGATACGAATGGTCTTGGCACAGCGGCAATCACGGGTGCCGGTAAGCTGATTGTGAACGGTTATCCTGCCAATGCTACTGTCCGTAATTCGCTCGGCGATACGGCATGGATGGGCCACTATGTGAATACGGCTGACAACACTCTGGCAGATAACGGCAATTGGTTGGGCGCTGTAGGTAACACCTCTTCCATTGTTGAATTCACGGGTGTGAATGCGGGGCACTTGGCTAAGGCCGGTTCAATGAATGCCACATTAAAAGTGACCGGTTCCATTACATTGAATAATGGATGGAGTAATAATGGCGGTTACACCTTTAATGGCGCACTTTTGGGCGAGGGTACTCTCGCTACAACGGGTGATCAGACCGATGTCTTGAAATTCCTCGGCGAAACAAAGGATTTTGCAGGTACAATCAACGTTGCGGGCAGTCATTGTGTTGCCTTTGGTGAACAAGCTGATGATGGCACTAAGGTTGGCATGCTGGTGGTGCAGACCGGTAAGACGGCAAACATCGCCGCAGGAAAGATCTGGACGGCTGTTAATGGTATTGAGGTCGCTGGTACGTTGAGCGGCACCGGTAAGATTGGTGATGAAACGGGTGCAAACGGTACCTTGAAGCTGGTCGCAGATGCGTGTCTGGATGTGACGGGTGGCACGTTGACCGTGGCAACGCTGGATACGCTTCCGGATACGCTGACGGTGAAGTCTGCCGGCGCTCTGGTTACCATTACAGATCGTATTGATGTGATGACGGTGACGGAATCGGTGCCGACGTTGACCGATGTCACCGTGACGCTTCTGAATGCAGAAGGTCAGAGCCTGGGTGCGGATTACGCATTGACCTCTACCACCAATGCAGATGGTGACATCATTATTCAGGTGATGTTGGCAGAAGAAGCAGAAACCTATACTATTAATATGGTAGAGGATGGCATCACCTCTTTGACGGAAGCTCTCGCGGGCGGTGTCTTCGGTGCTGGCGTTACCGCATTGCCGGAAGAATCCTTCAATCTGGTCATTAACTTTGGTGACGTTGCTGCTGGTGGAACGGCGGTTCCCGGTACGTTTGATTTGGATCACGCTACGGATGTGAAGATCTCCGTTTTGACGGTGAAGGGAACCAATGGCGGAACCGTGACACAGACCTCCGAAAAGGATGTGACTGTGGCGCAGACGACAATTGTTTCCGGCGTGGAAGTGGCTTTACCGGTAACATTGGTTGCAAAGACGCAGGTTGCAGATGTGGCAGCAGATGCGCGTCTGGTGATTCAGGTGCCGGATAATGCCGGAGATATTACGGTTGCAACGAAGATCACGGGCGCAGGAGCCGTGGCGCTTGAATTGGCTGATGGCGCAACTGGAACAGGTTCCTCCGTGGTCTTTTCTGCGACAACAAGCACCTATGCAGGTGGCACTGCTATCGCCACCGGTACGCATTTGAAGATGGCCGAAGCGAATGTGCTCGGTACCGGCGCTATCTCCGGTTGGAACGATGGTTACGGTACGTTGAATTTCAAACCTGTTATCAGCACAACTGCAACGACAGCACCGACACTTGCTACGGACTGGGCGGGTACTGTTGTGCTGGAAGATGTTGCAAACGTAAAGGGTTTCACGATTCCGACATATGCGCCAAATGCAAACGCAACGGTGACATTGAAGAATGTTACAGGCTGGTCGG
The DNA here is from genome assembly GCA_017457555.1 of Kiritimatiellia bacterium. GTDB lineage: Bacteria > Verrucomicrobiota > Kiritimatiellia > RFP12 > DVOR01 > Spyradenecus. The sequence continues at coordinate 8,190 of JAFTHG010000098.1, forward strand.
CCACCGGAAAGCAAACGCTGGTGGGCAACCTGATTTTGGAAGAGAATGGTTATCAGCCGACAGATGGATCGAGCTCAAACCGAGCCAATTTGGTTGTGACCGGTAAATTAAAGGGCAATGGCTGGATTAAGGCTCCAACGAAGGGTAACTTCTATTATGGTTACAGCTTTGCTGATGCCTCAGAATTCACTGGAAGCATTCACCTTGCGACAGGTTATGGCGCACGTACGTCGGTAATCTTCGGCGTGTTGGATTCCTGGTCTTCTGCTTATGATGGCAATGTTACCATTTTGGAAGGTACAACGGCAACGATTGCAGAGAGTGCTGTTTGGACTCCGGCTGCAAATCATGCCATTGTTGTAAATGGTACGGTTGGTGGCGCAGGTACGATTGCAACGAAATTGACGGTGGGCGAGGGGGCAACCCTGTTGGCTTCGGCAGATTCCTGCCTGAAACTTGCCGCAGATACAACGTTGAGTCTGCCTACTCAATTCACTGTGCAGTTGCCTGAAAACACAACACTCCAGCCCGGTGTTCCGTTTGTAATTTTGGATCGTGCTGATACGACAACGCTTTCGGTGACCGGTTCGACCGTGACGGTGATGTCTGGTACAACGCCTGTTGAAGATGCCATTCTGAGTGTGACAACGGATGGTGATGTGGCCGTTCAGATTCCTGCAGCCTTTGAAGCCGAAGTGTCTGCAGTCAATGTGGCATGGGAAGATCTTGCTTGGACGAAGGGTGGTGTGGCAACTACCGATAAGCCGTCGGCATTAGATCGTGCGACCTTGAAGGTTCAGGTGGCGGATGCGTGTATCACAAGTGATACCTTGTTGACGATTGGACAGTTGGCAGTTGAAGGTGAAGCGGTTGCTTTGCGCTTCACGCGTGACTGTATCACGCAAGCGATGTATGAGGCGATCCCGACAACCGTGACCTTGGTTGAAACTGCAACCGGTCTGGATGAAAAGATTACGGTTCAGGTGGCAACACTCAAGTATGGTGCTTTGGCCACTGTGACGCAGACTGAAACTGTTGCAACGGCAGCATTGACACTGCCGGAAGGCGCCGCACAGGGCTCCGGTGCAACAATCTATTCCATCAGCTTGGCTCTGAATGGTTATCAGATTGCTGATACGGATGTGACCGGTCTTGATGGGTATGAAGTGCTTGGTACCAACTGGACGCGAATCACAGGTGGCCAGTCTTCGGCATCCGGTACGGCCGATTTGATTGCGGTGCCATTGTCGGACGCAACCTCGAATACCGCACAGCAGACAGTAACCGCAGGGGCGATTTCGTATACGGTGGGGAATAACTTCTACCGTGCGCCGAATGCACCGATTCCTTTGTTGAAGGGTTATGCTGATGACGGTGGTACCACCTCGCTGTCAATTAACTTGCCAGCTGAAGAAGCGGCGAAGGGCTACACTGTGATTGTCTATGCTTCAAATGACTCGGCCTCGGACAATTACAATTTTGCCAACTTCACTGTGAATGACGTCCATTATACAGCGGTAAACGGTAAGACGCAGGAAGGTACGGCAGGATGGGGTAATCCCGGTCCCTACGATTCGTCTGAAAGTGCCTTGGCAGAAGGTGTTAATACGCTGATTGTTAAGAATCAGACGGCAGCAACGGTGACAATTTCGGAAAACAACTCCGGTAGTTCCCGTGGTGGTTTGGCCGGTGTGCAGATTGTCTTTGAATCGGTGGACTATGAATTGATTCCCGGTGTGACCGCTACGGTAACGGCCGCAACGGCAGATACTGTTGTTGCCTGGAGTGATTTGACGTGGGTTGATGATGACGGTAATCCGGCCACTGCTCCTGTCGCCAATACTCCTGCAACGGTGGTCTTTGAAAGCGATGCCTCACTGGATTTGACTGGTGCAACCGCACTTCAGATTCAGGTGTTGGGTTACAATCACCGCGTTCGCTTTACCCCGGAGAGTGTGCCGGAAACGGTACCCTTTGTCTTCTCGGAAGACACCATTTACCGTTTGGCTACGGCAGCAGATACACTTCCGGAAAATGTGGAACGCATGCCGGGAACACTGCGTTATGAATATACGTATGATGCTACAACAACTGCATACGCCACAATTTCGAAGACTGTGAGTGACTTTACGGAGGGCTTCTCCGGAAACTTCTCGGCCAATGGCGGTACGATTCGCTTCTCGGGCGGAGAAGTGGTGCTTCCGAATGTCAACGGCTCTGCCACGGCGACGACCGTTGTCTTTGGCGGTACCAGCCGTACCACTGTGGCAGATATCATGCGCTTGGGCGAAGGCGAATTTATTGTACGCGATACGGCCTCTGTGACGACGTCTCGCCTGTCGCTTTCGGATGGAGCGCCCGGTTACACGACGGCTTTGACGTTGGAAGATTCGGCGCAGATCCGCGTGACGGGCACCACGAATGTGGATCAGAATACCGCATCGATTATGGTCGGCCACTGGAATGGTGTGTCCTCGTTGACATTGCGTGACAATGCACGCTTGATTGCAGAAGCCACCGATGTGCTCGTGGGTAAGACGGGTAATACGCAGACCATTACCTTGGAAGGTGGTGAAATGCGCGTCCGTGGCGTAAAACTTTCGGCAAATGCCAGCGGTACAAATACCTTGACGCTGGCTGGCGGTACGTTGCTTGTGGGTAAGACGGGCATCAATCACTATGGTTCCACCACGTTGGCTCTCAATTTTGAGGGTGGAGCTCTGGGCGCTTTGACGGATACGGTAATGTTGGGTGCCGATGCGGCTGCGACAATTGCCACGTTGACAGGGACTCCGACGTTTGCCTCTGAGGCAGATGCGACACTGGAATTGACACAGGAAGAACCCTTCTTAACGGGTGGTGCTGTGGTTAATCAGAGCGGCACGTTGCAGGTGGGCGATATCACGTTGAACGAGATGACGCTTGAAGGTGGCACGTTGAAAGTCGTGGGTGGTTTGGATGTTGAAACCCTCACCGCAGCGTCCTCAAGCAAAATTGCCTTTGATCGCGGAGTCTTGACGGCGACAACGTGTACTTTGAGTGACCCGGTGACGCTTGAAATTCCCCTGCGGAATCGTCTGAGTGAGGGTGGTTATATCCAGATGCGAAATGGTGGCGTATTGCCGGATTTGAGTGGTACTATTGTGTCGCTTGTTCTGGATGCCAATCGCACGGATGCAGAAAAGGTCTTACCGGAAGTGCCGTTGGTGCTCGGTGCTTATACCGATGGCACAGAGCCTAATGTGAAGGGCTTCGGTTTAACCAATAACACCAATAACGCCATCGCCGATTCCGAATTGGTTTTGCAGCAGGGTGATTTGGGCGCAGGCCTTTATGTGTCCCTGACGGGTACGGAAGTCTTGAAGCGTCACGATGCTATCTTGAATCAGACAACTCCCGGCACGGGCTATGACCTGTTGCAGAATACGGCAGATGCTTATCCGTACTATTACTTCACCGCAACGGTTTCGGATGCACGTCTGCTGATTCCGGCCGGTGGTGTTGCCGTGTCGCATCCGACCTTCTCCGGCGAAAAGACACGTATTGTTGTCGCCGGTGATACGATGGTAACGCCGTTGAAGGCCAACAGTGTTGCAATTACGACAGACATTATCTTTGACCTCTCGGCATGGGCAAGCGTGCTGCCGGACTTTGTCCGTGGCGCTGTGCGTGATGTGCCGGCTTCTTTCTGCCTGATCAGTGGTGGTATTACCATGGCAGAAGGCGTCACTCTTGAAGTTGATACGGGAGACTTTGAAATTCCGGCGGGCTTTGACGTAAGCGTTGAGGCAACCAAGGATGGTCTCTATCTGGTCATTGCCGCCAACCGCCCGGCTCATACGGTGTCGGTGAACTTCACGGATGTGACAACGCCTCTGGTCGCGCCTCCGGCCAAACCGGGTGTCTATGCAACCGATGTGGTAGCTTGGAATGATTTGAATTCGGTTTACTCGTCGGCCGCACTCAAGGTGACTGATTTTGGCGGTATGCCTTCAACGACGGCAACCTCGGTGGATGGCACGGAGGCAACACGTTTGTTGGTCTACACCTCCAAGGTGAATACATTTGCCGATGCGCCTTCTTCGATGCTGAAGGTCTGGTTAAGTGACACAGCAGAGCAGACAATCCGCATTCAGAATGTACCGTTTGAAGCCTATCGCGTGGCACTGATCTTCGCAAATGATTTGGAAGCTGCCGCGTATGCTCCGATTCAGGTGGGCGAGGGTACGTACACGATGGATGGCGAAGGCTACACGCGCCGCGACATCTCTGCCTACACGGTAAAGCATGCAACAACCGGCCTGGTCACGCTTGAAGTGTCCGGTGATGCAGCATGGGGAACTACCGATGCACCGGAAGCCGCCGAACCTGTGGTACTGGGGCAGAATGCGCTGATAACGGATGTTTTGACGGATGGCGAACTTGAAATCGTAGTGCCTGCGGCTGTGTAGGGTCGCCTCTATGCAGGTTTGGCAGCCCTGCAGATTGTGGAAGCTTCGGAAGTAGCTGCCGTCACGACAGCTGCAACCTACAGTTACACCTTTACGACGGCGGGTGAATACAATCTTGCCGATCTGGTGCTGACAACGGCGAGTGGTTCCACATCGTGGGTAAATGCCACATCCAACAGTTTGGCTCTTACCAGTGACGTGGATGTCGTAGTAACACTGCCGATAGATTTCGTGGCAGACACTGTGGCGCTCGCCGGTGCGGGTAAGATTACCTTGAAGGTAGAAAATAATGGTGGTGCACTCCTCAATACACTGGATGCGTCTGCCATGACTGGCGATGTTACGATTGACTTCGCATGTCAGGATGTCGCTTTCTCGGCTTCTGCAGGGACAACGACCTTCAATAAGGCGTTCAATAACAACGGTCAACCCTATGTGATCGCAGAAGGTGCAACGCTCGTTCTGGGTGAACAGAGTGGCATTACCACGAATATGGAACCGACGCTCTTTAGCACCAATTCGGCGATGCTTGCGATTGACAGTGCCTCAAAGGGAACTTTGCGCCGTAACTATCCGGTGACACAGAATCGTCCCGGTCAGTATGGTTATGCGTGGGATATCACGTTGGCTTACCGTGATGCAACCTTTACCAATGATGCTTATTGGCAACCCAGTTTGTTAATTGAAGAGGGGGATACGCTTCAGACAGGTGGCAATAACCTCTGGGTCACCGGCAATACCACACGTCGTACATTCACCTATCGTCAGACAGGTGGCACGTTCACGATGGGGAACACAACGAATAATAATAATGGTTTCCTCTTTGGACCTGCCGGAAATAATGCTCAGGTTGATGGCGATATCACCATTTCCGGTGGCCGTTTGCATACCTCTGCTATTCTGGCATGGGATGCTTCGGCACAAGTGGCCGTGACGGTTTCTGGCACGGGTTGCCTGTCACTCTGGAATAAGTTGCACGCACAGCAGAATGCAGCTGTAACGGCAACTTTCTCGGAAGGTGGTACTCTGGAATTGGCAAATACCGCATTGAATAAGGGCGGTACGGGCTCGGTGACGGTCACCTTCAATGGAGGTCGGATTACCACGCAGCAGCCGACCTCTACGATGACGCTTCCAGTGGCCTTCACAGGTACGGACGTGGCTCCGACCACGCTGGCTCCTGAAGAAGGTTGTACATTGGTCTTGAATGCAGAAAATACGGGATCGGGCGTGATTGAAGTTACGCGCGGAACCGTGGCGGTGGCGAATGCCGCTGCGCTCGCATCGACCTCTACCACAGTGAAAGCGGGAGCCACCGTTGAAGCACGTGGCTTTGCCGCAGGTACCGCAATGAGCAACACCGTGACCTTTGAAGAAGGCGCAACACTCTCGGCGACGGCTGCCGATGGTGTAACGACGGTTCGCATTGCGGGTTCGCTGGAGTTGCCGGCGGATCAGAGCACGATTCACTATCGCTTGAATGGCGAACTCTATGATGGCGTGACGGTGGATGCTACTGCCGGAACGGTCACCTTCACCACAAAGGTGACGGTGACGGATGTCACTTGGGATGCCGCGCAAGATGCCGGCGTCTGGGGTGAAGGTATTGCCGGTCCGTGGGTGGATGGCGCAACCTATTACAATGGTGCTGCTGTTACGTTTGTGAATGCAACGCCAGCCAAGGTGGATGTCACGGTGCAGGGCGATGTGCGTCCCGGCTCGGTGGCATGGGGTGCCTCGTCTGCGGATACCTACCGTTTTGTCGGTGCATCTGATCTGTCGTTCCTGACGCTCACAAGCGCGACACCTGATATGGGATCTGGTCAGGTTTATGAAATTCCGGTGGCAACGTCAAGTGCCGCGGCCCTGTCCGGCAACAGCAACATCTACCGTTTGATTGGTGAACTTTCCAACGGTCGTAAGACGGCCTCGCTGGTAAGCGCATCCAATAATGTCCTCAATCGTGAGAATGGTGATGGCACAGAAGCGTTGAACCATGGTGTGTGGTGCACGGAGGGTGTCACACTTACGCCTCTGGCTGGCGAAATTCAAATCGTTTCGGCCATGGGGTCGACGGATACGGCTAAGCGTTCGCACCTCTCCGGTTCGGGCAATGTCACCATTACAGGTGGCGGCACCGTACAGTTTGGTGGTCGTGTAATTGAAACAAGTGCAACTGATGTGCCTTATCAGAACAAAGCCTTCTCCGGCCAGATCATCATTCAGGACGGTTCGACTTTGGATATCACGATGGTGCGCGATCGCAATGACGCTGCGTATCGTGCTCGCGATGACTACTCGTTCTTTGCAACCACACTTGGCTTGGATGGCAATGCGTTAACCACTCAAGATGGGGCAGGCGCTCCCTTGTGGATAAATGATACTGTCGGTGTCCGCGTATTGGATGGCGGCACTTTCCGTGTGTCGGGTTGCCGCAGTATCTTTGGTGGTTGGGCTAACCGCAATGATACCAACCTGATCGCTTCGTATCCGTTGGAAATCGGTACTGAAGCAACCGCAGAGTTCAGCTTTGCGGCACTTGAACAGGTCTTCCCGCACGGCTTCCGCTTCATCGGTAATGGTGCAACATTGTTGGCCACGCAGAATATGTTTGTCACTGGTGGTACGACCTTGAAGGTTGCCGGTATCGGTGATGACGGCGATCGTGCTGATCCTGCAACGGATACGGCTCTGGATACCAATGGTAATCCTGTCAATGCAGATACCTATGGTAAGTTGACGGCAGGTATTACGGCTGAAATCGCTTCCGGTGCCACAACGGGTCTGGTGCCGTGGAGTCAGCCCAATTCGGCCGCGAATCCGCTTGAACTTGCGGTTGGCGAAGGTTCTACCTTAAACATCACGGCAAATCTCCTGGCGTTGAATGGCAATGCAGCCTCTCGTGGCCGTTTCTCCTTCAAGAAGACGGGCACAGGTGTTGTGCGCTTTATGCAGACGATGATTGATGCGGAAACACAGATTCAGGTGACGGAAGGCGCCTTAGGTGGTTCGGCAACCTTTACGGCTGCCGGCACCGCTGTAACCGCCGCTGCCGGTACGACGGTGGAAGCTGGTCTCTCGGTTCCGTTGCTGTCGTTGGCAGACTCGGTGACTATGGCGATCAATCCCACGGGCGCAACCGTATTGCACGCAGATCGTCTCACCTTCACGGCGAGCGGCCGCTACACCATCGCCTCGCTCTTGCCAGAAGCAGAGATTCCGGAAGCAGAAGGACTGCCGGCAATGAAGGTGGTCAGTTGGAATACAATGCGCGCAGCAGACTCGGCAATCTTTACGCTGGACGATGTACTGACGGCAAAGGGTTATGGTCTGGAATTACGGACAGATGGTCTTTACCTCATGAAGCAGGTGACCTACGTCCGTGAATTGGATATCGCCACAGCGGGTTCACATCGTGTGGTCTGGTATTCCAATAAGGCGTGGTACCGTTTGGATGATGCGGCGAAAACCCCGCGGAATTATGATCCTGAAGCGGGTGAAGCGGTGACCGCACTCTTCCTTCTGCCGGAAAGCTTTGCCGCAGAAAATGCTGCATTGCCGAAGATTACGCTGGTGCTTTCCAAGGAAGTTGCCTTCGCCAATATCCGCTTCGCCGCTCCAGTGGAAGTGAATGGTGAAACCACGTTGAAAACGCTTCCGGTGACGGTGGTCTACGAGTACAACCTCACCAATGAAACGATGCCTGAGGCTGATCGCGCCGTTCGCTTCACGTGGGTACCGACGCTTGTTCTGATGCGTGATGGTAATCCGGGTCTGGCGAGCCTGCAGGTCAGTGTGCCGACGGGTTATGAATACACCGTCAGCAATACCACGGTGATGGTCTACGCTTCGGCTGCAGCTCCGGCACTGAATATCAACTTCACAGAGGGTGTTGCCGGCGATGCAACGTGGGTTGCAGAAACCGCAGATCCTTGCGGCGCCGTGCCATTTGCCGGAGTCTATTGGAACAATGCTTCCACAACCAATGGTAATCTCTTGCTTGAAGAAGGCAATCATTCGGTCATGTTGCTGTCGGCTCTGCCGGCAGGTATTGAACCGAATGCCGAGGGGCAGGTTGTCCCGTGCGAAGTGACGTATGCCTTCAATCAGGCAACCTCCGTTTCCTCGCGGATGACGGGTAATGATGATGCCGCAATTGTTGCAGGCTTCCTCGCCGGAAATCGAACGAATGCGCTGACGGAATCGATCCTGACAGCTGGAAACTTCACCAATGCCGGAACGCAAAACGGCTGGCAGGTGCGTCTTGCCTCGGTGCCTTTTGAAACTTATGACCTTTATCTCATTCTGGCAGGTAATTCGGATGATACGGTGACGTATCCTTCCATCCGTGTCAAGGTGGGCAGTGCAGATTGGCGCACGTTCTCAATGGTTAATGGTTGGGCCGCTCCGGCAAATCGCACAGCGACATGGCAGGGCGTGGGCAATCTGGTCAAGGGCGAATTCGTGGCTGGCAAGAATATGCTTCACCTCCGTGTTCAGACGGCGGCGGGCAGTTCGCTTGAAATTGCTCCATGGGATAATGGCCAGACATCGGATGGTGCTGCTGCGGCAGTGGGTCTGGCGGCACTCCAGGTTGTGCGTTGTGATGACGCAGCCAAGCTGGAACGTGTCGGAGCTGGTAAGTGGTCGGATGCCGGTGGCTGGCGCTGGTCAATCACGGGTGGTACGGACTCCGGCGCATGGTTTGATGCAACGGCGGAAAAACCGCACTACGCCGCCATTCCGATGGTACAGCAGTTGGATGCAGACAAGATTGTTTCGGTGCCGTATCTGGCACTGACCGGATCGGGTTCGATGATTCTGAAGGGTACGGACGCTGCAATTTCGACAGGTACTCTGGATTTGAGTGCGGTTGAACCCGGAGCCTCGCTGACCTTCGGTGCAGACGTTTTTGCCGAACCTATTAACGTGATTTTGGCTCCGGAAGTAACGATCTGTGTGCCGGAAAGCAGCACAGGGACGGTTGAAAACTATTGGCGTTGGTTGAATGATGATGCCGGCAATGGAGTGGATTCCACGTCTGCAACCATTCAGAAGAAGTTGGCAGGGGATGTAATCTTCTTCAATCCGATCTCGGCCAATCTCCAAATTGATGACGGCACCTTGTGGCTGGCATCCAATGCTAATGGTTCTGCCGCCGGACGTGTCTCCGGTGCGGGTACCTTCGGTAAGAAGGGCACGGGCACGTTGACCCATTCGGGCACATTCTCGCTCTCGGGCTCCACACCGATTCGCGTGTCGGAAGGTACGCTTGCGCTGTCGAACGCCTTGACGGGCATCTCGGGCGGTTCCACGGTTTTGGTGGATGGCGGTCGCTTGGAAATGCCTTCTGGCGGTGGTTTCACCACAGGCGCAATCGTCCGTTTGGAACGTGGCTTCCTGCTCTGCCGTGGTACGATGACAAACAATTTGCCGGTTGCACGTCTGGCGAATGGTTCAACAATCCGCATTGATGGCGTTGGCGGTTGGCAGGGTTACACCTTCCAGTCGATGATTGCAGAAGGTGGTAATAATGAACTCATCGTTGCCAGCGCTGGTGCTGGTGGCGCTTGCGTTGATGTGCGGAATGAATTTGTTGTGATGCCGGGTGCAACATTGACGGTTACTCGTCCATCCAGTGGTGGTTTACGTGTTATCTCCGGTGTCGTTGATGTCCGTGATGGCGGTACATTGATTACGAATTCCCGTATCGGTCGTGGTAATGCCAGAGGTTACGGCTCCGCAACGGACTTGCTGACCAAGAAGGGCGCAGGCCTTTGGCAGATTGGGCAGGTGCTCTCTGCAAAAGGTGACGCATCCTGGGGGCAGACGTTGGATATCGCAGAGGGTGAAGTGCGCTTCGCTCTAAATGGTGCCAACTACGATGCAGCAAATGAAACACCGATTACGGTTAAGGCCGGAGCCCGGATGTCTGGTAATGTAACCTTCATTGATAAGTCTCCTGTCACCTTTGAAGAGGGCGCGATTGTCCGTAATGGTGTACCGGGTGTTTCGGGTAGCCGTCTGACCTTCCATACTGTTACCTTTAATAAGGGCACGGTCTTTGAGATGGATCTGCGGAATACCACTGCGCTGACGATCAGCAATGCTGCGACCTTCACGGCAGGTGAAATGTCGGTGCGTCTCTTGAATATGGGCGAATCCTTCACGGGTGAAAAGCAACTCATTGCCTGGCCGACTACAACGGGCGTGCCGTGCACCTTCACCTCGCCGGAAGCGATGGCGTTGGATGCGGTGCTTGAAACGCGTAATGATGGGCTTTACCTCGTTGCTTCGAATGCCTCTTACGTGTGGGCTGATCAGACAGATGTGTGGTCCTTGGAGGATGGCTGGGTCTATCAGGGCACAGCAATCTCGTATCCTGAAATGGACTCGACCACGGATGAAAACACTCCTGTAGCACGTCTGGTGGCATTTGATTCGGATGTGACCGTGACGGTTGACAAGGGTGAAGCACTTGCCGATGGTGCCGTATGGAAGGCAAAGTCCCTGATTGCCGCAGTGAATGCGGGCAAGACCTTGACGCTTACACAGGGTGCCACGTTGACGGGAGCCACGAAGCTCAATGCGGTGATGGCATGGAGTGATATCTGGAAACTGGGAGAGGGCGCGGCCATCTTCAGTGCACCGGTTCAACTCCGCAATGCCGGAGCTGGCGCATCGGTGAATGTGGCAGACGGCACCTTGACCCTGACGCATCCGATTACGACAACATTGCCTCCGACAGGCACGGCGTTGACGGATGTGCCGGCAGATGTGGAAATTGCTGCCGACAGTGCGTTGGTCTACAATCTCTCTGCTTCGGCAGAGGAGTTGACGGTAATCAACAGTGCCTATAATCCGCTGATGCAGACGTTGACCGGTGCCGTGACGGGCGAAGGTACGCTCCGTGTCCTTGGCGCAGACAATACGATTGTCCTTTCAACAACGGCTGATAGTGATGTGAATCTGGATGTTCAGGCAGGCCAGTTGACATTGAATGGCGAGGTGGCTCGTGGCGCAGCCCGTGCCACACGCCGCACCATCACGGTGGCGAAGGGAGCACAGCTCGCATTGGATGCGGAATACGTCCTCGGCGGTTCGACCAACATTCTCTGGACGTTGGCTGCTGATGCACAACAGGGAGCACAGGTCACGACCTCTGGTGGTGCCCGTGTCCGCGGTGCTATTACGGTGACTCCGACCGACACTACGGCGCAGAATATTGCCACGTTGGGCACGACATATGCACAGTTGGATGCGGCAACACGCATTCATGTCCCAGCTGCTACCACATTGGAAATGGGTGGCGAATGGGTCACGCCTGAAGATGCTGCACTCACAACGTCCCTGACGAAGACGGGCGCAGGTCTGCTGACGATGACTGACTTCGACTGTAATATTCCGGTGACGTTGGCAGCAGGTGAAATCCGTTTGGGTGCCAATGCAGTGGATACGGTGAATTATAATGACCGTGCCACCACGCCGATTTGGACCATCGCTTCCGGTGCAACGCTCTCTCTGGGTGGCGGTACCTTCTCGTTGGACAATGGTGCTTTGGATGTTCAGTCCGGCGCGGTGTTGAATGGCGGTGTGGCGACGACCACTATTGATGCTGCCACGACCCTTGCAGATCGCACGGTGTTGACCTTTGGCGAAAGCAACTCAATCAACGTGGGTTCGATTCAGTTCAAACAGGCGACTGTGGTCAATGGCGTGATTACGGTCAATCTGGATGCCCTTTCTCCGGCAGACCTGAATCAGACGAGTGTGACTCTGGTCACCTTTGATAATGGTATGCGTAATGGCACGGGCTCCTTCCAGCTCGGCGGCAATAAGTTGGTCGCATGGGCTGAAAATGGTTGGACGCTGCGTGACAATGGCACGGAAGTGATCTTGCAGCACTTCGGTGGCGACACGGGTTATTACACCTGGGCTGGTGACGGCACGGCGGGTTCCACAGGCGTGGGCAACTGGGCTAACGCCTTCTGGACGTCCTCGGCGGATTCCACAACCCTCGTGGCATGGCCGACGACTACAGATGTGCCGCCGTCGGTGATGTTGCAGGATGTCAGCCCCGTGGATGGGGAAGCTATTCCGGAAGAGGCTCGTACGCTTGACTGGACGCTGCCATCGCAGGCGCTTGAATCTTTCTATGCGAAGAATAGCGATGCGGCCGATTACAAGATTACCTCTTCGAATGGTTCGGCACCGTTTGAAATTACCGGTGACTTCCTTAAGGCGGGAAGCGGTAAGCTCACGGTGGAACGTCCGATTATCCTTGGTAAGGAAGGCGCTTTGCGTCTGCTCGGCGGTGAAACGGAATTGACCGGTTCCCTGACGGCTTCTTCGGGTGAATTCAAGAAACCGATTACGTTGGCTGGTGCCGATACGGTGCTGCGCTTCTCCGGCACCTCTTCTCGCGTCCTGATGGGCCTGCTGGAAGGTGACGAACAGGCCACCCTGATTCAGTCCGGCACTGGCACACTGACGATCGGTGACAGCGTGGATAAACTCAAAGCCCTGGCTGTTGAGGCTGGTCATGTGCGCTTGATTGCAGACGGTCAGTATGTCGTGGCTCCGGCTGTGACGGTGGCTGCGGGCGGCACCTTGACCTATGGCGGTACGTTGAGTGGTGCCGGCACGGTGCAGATGAGCATGAATGCCGCAACGGCTCCGGCCGGTACGCTGGTCTGGAGTGCCACCACGCCGTCGGCTTCCGATAAGGCTCCGCGCTTGGGTGTACCTGCCGGACTTACGGATGCGGCCATTAAGGTGGACACCTTCCGTTATCAACCGGATGGCGGTCATCTGATTCTCGATCCGAATGCAGCCGTTTTGGCTCCCGGCTTCAAGCTTGAGATGATGGCTTCTGATGAAGTGACCTCGGCGCTCTGGCTGGGTGCTCAGGCATCTGCCGGCGATGCACTCACGGTTTCGAAACTCTCCGGCACGGGTATCATCGGTGTGGAACCGGTGGTTGAACTCCTCTCGGATGCAACGTGGAGCACGCACCGCACCCTTACGGTGGCTCCAACCGCAACGGATCTTGCCGCAGTGGAAGCCTTTGAAGGTTCTCTGATGGGTGCGACCACACCTGACGGCACAGACATCCATGTCGGCTTGACAGTTCAGAATCCGCAGGGTGGCGCTCGGACCTACTTCCGTTACATGGGCACCTCGACGGATCTGCTGCTCGGTACGTTGGCAATCGGCGCCGATGCCGGTGCTGAAGTGACCGGAACTTGGGCTGGCGATGTGGCTGTTGCCAATGGAGGCCTCCTGATGGGTAACGGCACTGTCGGCGCTACCGGCCGCACCGTGTCTGTGCCGAAGGGCGCAATCCTCTCCGGTACGACCTATGGTCGCCGTATTCAGCCCAATAACACCTACACCTCGGAAGTGATTCCTGCCGAGTTGACGGTAAAGGGCACACTCAGCCTTGAAACGGGTTCGGTGCTGAATACGATGATTCGTAAGGATGCCTCGGGCAATACTTGGGTCTCCACGGTTACGGCCGACAATCTCCAGCTCCCGACGGTGCTGGAAGATGGTGCCGAAGAGGTGATGCTCACGGTCAATGTGGATATGGAAGCTGGCGTTGTTGCCTCCGGCGTGAAGATTCTCGGCTGGACGAGTTTGAATGGCGGCCAGAAGATAAACGGCACAGTAACAGTCACGGTGAATGGCGAAGTCGTTCCCGGTTACTCGCTGCGTAAGAAGAGTGACGGTCTCTACCTCTACCGTGAGAACGCGCGCTTCTGGATGATTCTCCATTAAGTTGAGAACACCATACAACAAAAGAGGCATCGGAAACGGTGCCTCTTTTGTTTTTAGGATGCGGCAATTAAAGCGTGCCTGAACCGCGGTGTTTTGGGTTATTCGCCAGTGCAGGAGGTGCTTTTTGCCTGTGTGGGTGCGGTTATTTGCCAGTGTGGGATGCGTTTTTTCGCCAGTGCAGGAGGTGCTTTTCGCTTGTGAAGGATGCGTTTTTTCGCTTGTGTGGGGGCTATTGTGTTAGATTTCTGTGAGAATGCACGCTGTCGTGTTGACGCATTGAAACAGTATGTTATACTGGGCGCAACTTGAGGGAGTAGCCGACACGTTTGACGTGGGATAAACCAACAGTCCCGGCTGAACAGCCTGGTTTATCGGAAGTGGTGAGACTCATGTGCGGTAGTGATGCCGTGCAGGGTCGTTTCTGCTCAAAATTAAAATGAAACGCCTGTGCAATCCTGCCGGGCGTTTTTTAGTATTCCATGAGGACTGAAAGAGATGAAACCTTTCTATTGTGAATCAAGTGACGCGGTTTTAGAGCGTTTGGGGGTGAATCCCCGTCAGGGTGTTTCCGGGGATGAGGTGCAGCAACGGCGCACGCAGTATGGTGAAAATGTGCTCTCGCGCGCCAAACCGGTATCGTTGTGGCAACGGATTGGGGCAGTTTTGTGCGAACCGATGACCTTGTTGCTGCTTCTGGCGGTCGGAGTGCTGGTGACGGTCAATGTAATCCATGGCATAACAGGGGGCGAGACCGACTTCGCTGAGTGCGTTGGTGTGCTGATTGCCATTGTGCTTTCTGTTGGCATTTCGGTGGTGATGGAGGGACGGAGCGCAAAGGCATTTGAGGCTTTACGGGCGATTGGTGCCGATGTGTTGCCCACGGTATTGCGTGATGGCAAGCGAATCCGCCTCCCGCAAGCAGAATTAGTGGTCGGCGATATTGTTTTTGTTGGCACGGGTGACAAGGTAATGGCCGATGGCCGCCTGTTGGAAGCGCACGGTCTTCTGGCCGATGAATCTGCGCTGACGGGTGAATCTGCCGCCGTCCAGAAGGAGGCTCAGGCAGCAATTCCACCGGAGGCTCCGGTCGCTGAACGCGTCACAATGCTGTACGCCGGAAGTTTCTTAACCGCAGGTTCGGGCAAGATGGTCGTAACAGCTGTGGGAATGCAGACGGAGTTTGGCAAGATTGCTTCGGCACTGGCGGGGCAGGAGCAGGCGCAAACGCCGCTTCAGGCGCGCCTGGCTCAATTGGGCAAGTGGGTCACCATGGCCGGAGCGATCGCAGCAGGGATTGCCTTTCTGGCACGGATGCTCCAGGCATTCTGTTCGGATGTGCTCACATGGACGGCCGTGGGCGATGCCTTTATCTCTGCGATTGTACTGGTTGTGGCCTGTGTGCCGGAAGGTTTGCCGACGATTGTCGCCATGAGTTTGGCCGTCAACGTGCTGCGAATGGCGAAGCAGCAGGCACTGGTCAAACGGATGGTGGCCTCTGAAACGATTGGGTGCGTCACCTTTATTTGCTCAGATAAGACCGGCACTCTCACGGAAAACCGGATGACGGTGATGGCCTTTGTATCGGCTGCCGGTGAGGAATCCACGCCGTCGGGTGCGTGGTTGCAGAATATCTGCGTCAATGCCACGGCTGATTTGAAAGCCGATGGCAGCGGTTTTACCGGCAATCCCACCGAGGGTGCGCTTCTGGTGGCGGTTGCAAAGGCGGGAATTAATCCCAAAAGTTTGCGCGATGCCACCACGATTCGCGATGTGGAGCCCTTCTCTTCTGAAACGAAATGTATGATTACGCACGTGGCAGGGGCATCGCCGCTGGCACTTATGAAAGGATCTCCGGAGCGTGTGCTCGCCGATTGCTTGCCGGAGGTAGCCACTGCGGCGGCAGCGGCGATGGCACCTTGGCAGGAAAGAGCGTGCCGTGTCTTGGCCTTTGCACACCGATCTCCCACCGATGACGTGTGGACTTACGATGGCTTTGCGGCGATTGCCGATCCGGTGCGTGCCGAAGTGCCGGAGGCTCTGGCGGCATGCCGGAGTGCTGGGATTGACGTCATGATGTTGACAGGCGACAATCTTTTAACGGCACAGGCGATTGCCAAACAGGTTCAGATTCTTTCAGGCGATAAACGGGCCGTCACAGCGGCTGAGTTGGAGGCGTTGAATGACACCGCCTTTGCCGAAGCCTTGAAGACGGTGCGTGTGATTGCGCGCTCTACGCCGTCAATTAAATTGCGCGTGGTGCAAACCTTGCGGGCGCGTGGTGAAACCGTAGCCGTCACGGGTGATGGCATCAATGACGCTCCGGCCATTAAGGCTGCGGATGTCGGTGTAGCGATGGGCATCACCGGCACCGAAGTCACCAAAGAGGCCTGTGATATTCTCCTGCTTGACGATGCCTTCTCAACCATTGTCCGTGCCATTCGCTGGGGGCGAGGCATTGCCGATGGTTTTAAGCGCTTCATTCTCTTCCAATTAACGGTTAATGTCTCTTCGGTGCTCGTTGTCCTCATTGCAGCACTGGCAGGACTGGCTTCTCCCTTCACCGCCCTGTGGCTCCTCTGGGTGAACCTGATTATGGATGGACCGCCGGCCCTCTGTTTGGGCCTGGAACCTCTGGGCGATGATCTCCTGAAACGCGCCCCCGTGCGCCGCGATGCACCGTTGATTACGCCTGCAATGGCGTGGCGCATGGGCATTACAGGCATCGTGATTGCGCTGCTCTCCCTGTGCCAACTGCGCTGGGACTTTCTGGGAGCAGGGCCTGAAGCCGCCCAAACGGCACTCTTCAGCCTTTTCGTCTTCTGCCAATTGGCCAATGCATTGAGTGCCCGTAAGCCGGAAGGTGGCAATCCGCTCCAGGGACTTCTGGGCAATCCGGCGCTGATTGTGGCACTGATTGTCACCGCCACGCTTCAATGGGTGATTGTCACCTTCGGCGGCAGCGTCTTCAAAACGGTTCCATTGCCGGCAGAAGTGTGGGGCAAATGCCTCTTTATTGCCGCCTGCATTCCGCTTCTGGGCGCCTTATTGCCCCACAGCGCGGAAGATGATAACCGCTAAACTTTTTAGAAACGGAAGCCCTCTTTTTTTGCATCAAAGGACGCTGTTGAGGCGGTTTGAGCGAAAGTTATTAACAGGCTTAATTGCACCTGTCCTCAATTTCGCTGAAAGACAGGTATCACTTTCGCTGAAATGGATTCCCAATTTCGCTGAAATTGACCCCCCGATTTCGCTGAAATTGAAATGCGGAAAAAGCGACTTCAAAAAGAGCTGTCAGCGCAACCGCACTTCACCACCGTCGCAACCGCTCTTCACCCAAAGGCTGTATCCTGCCGACAGGCTTACGCTCCTCAAGCAGAATCAGCTGAACCGGGAGCACAAATAAGGGGGCTTACGTTTCGGTTTCTGATGGGAAGAAGGGAAGGTTTTGTGCCTTCCCTTCTTTGTTTTGGGGGTGGGTGTCGGATTCTGTGTACTGTTGGATACAGATCTTATTATGGTAAGGAAAAGTGTTTGAAGTAGGGGGCGAAATGCGATAGAATAGTGGTGTTATGAAAACGAAAACCTTACTTCCTTTGTTAGCTGCCATGGCGTTGTCGCCAGTGATGGCAGAGAACTGGCCGAACCTTGTGAATGCGTTGAATGTGGCGCCCCGTGTTGAGGGCGATCGCTTGACGTTGCCGGAGGTGCCGGATGCGACAGTGCGTTTCCTCGGTGCAGACTATGAGCAGATTATCCTGCCGGATGGTCGTGTGCAGAAGCCCTTGACGGATACGCATGTGAAGGTGAGTTTTCTTGTCACTCGTGGCGAGGAAACGGTGGCTTCGCGCGATTACGATGTGGTGGTGCCGGGTGAGGTAACGCCTGCGGCAGATGCCAATCCGCGTCCGTTTGTGTTTCCTGAATTATTGAACTGGGCCGGCGGCAAGGGTGCGTATACCTTGGCGTCAACGGTGCGTTTGTCGGGTGCAACCCCGGCGATGGCGACGCAGTTGGCAGCTGAATTGCGTGATCTCGCGGGGCGTGATACCGTGGTGGTGTCTGCCGGTGAAACGGCGGATGTGACGTTGAGCCTCTGCGAGGATGCGCGTTTGGGCAAGGAAGGCTACACGCTGGAGATTACGGCGGATGGCGGTGTGAAGATTGCTGCTGCCACGGAGACGGGCCTCTTCTGGGGCACCCGCTCGCTCTTGCAGATGGTGGTTTCAGGCAAGGGCAGCCTTCCGTGCGGTCGTGCGCTCGATATTCCGCGTTATCAGGTGCGCGGTTTCCTGCTGGATGTGGGCCGTTTGCCGATTCCGATGTCGTATCTCTACGACGTGGTGAAGTATATGGCTTGGTTCAAGATGAATGATTTGCACGTTCACTTGAATGATAACTTCATCTTCTTGGAAGATTATGTGCGTGCAAAGCGCGATCCGTTGAAGGAGGCGTACTCTGCTTTCCGTCTGGAATCCAAGGTGGTTGGGGCGAATGGTCAGGCGTTGACGGCTCCGGATCTCTCCTATACCAAGGCGGAATTCCAGAATTTTATTGCCTTTGCCAAGTCGTATGGCGTGAATATCATCCCGGAATTTGATACCCCGGCTCACGCACTGGCCTTCACCAAGGTGCGCCCTGATTTGATTTACAAGAGCAATAACCTCCGTGGCGCAGAGATGCTGGATGCAACGAATCCCGCCACGCATGATTTCGTGGAGAGCGTCTTTGATGAGTATCTCCTGCCACAGGATGGCAAACCGGCTGTTTTCAGCGGCTGCGATGTGATGCACGTGGGCGCAGATGAATTCCATGGTGATGCTGAACACTACCGCGCGTATGCCGCATGGATTCTGGATATGGTGCAGAAGAAGGGCTACACGCCGCGTATTTGGGGCAGCTTGAATGAGAAGAAGGGCAAGACGCCCGTTCCCGGCAAGGGCGCACAGATGAACCTGTGGAATGGCTCCTGGGCGAAGGCGTGGGACTCCATCAATCAGGGTTTTGATGTGATTAACACCACCGATGGTGCACTCTACATCGTGCCGTTTGCCGAATACTATCGCATGGACTTCAATCAGCCGGGCATCTACACCTATTGGCGCGTGAATGAAATTGCCGGACAGTATGTGCCCTCGGGCCATCCGCAGTTGATTGGCGGCGTCTTTGGCATTTGGAATGATATGATCGACCTGCGTTATGTGGGCTATGGGTCATACGACATCTGGAATATGTTCACCTCTTCGGTGGATATCTTGGCCGGAAAGTTGTGGGGTGCCGATGTGCCGGATGTCGGCTATGATGCACACATGAAGCGTCTGCCGCAAGTGGGTAAAGTGCCTGGCATTAATCCATACTACCTCTGGCCGAATGGCGCCTCCTATGTTTGCGTGCCGACCACGCTTCCTTGCAAGATGGGTCAGCCGGCAATGGGGCCGAACTACACCTTGACGATGCAGGTTCAGCTGGATGCCGAGCCGACTCCCGGCCAGGAACAGATTCTGCTCAAGTCGCCTGAAGGTGTCTTCTACGCCGCGATGAAGGATGGTACCATCGGTTTCCGCCGCAATGACAGCATTGAATTCTCCTTCAACTGCAAGCTTCCCGTGGGCAAGAAGGTGACGTTGCAATTGATTGGTGAACCCGGCCGCACGCAGCTCCTGATTGATGGCGTCCCGTGCACCGACTGCTCGCTGCCGCGCTTCCACAATAATAAGGAAGGCATCATCAATACCTTTGTGCTGCCTTTGGATGAAGTGGGCACCTCCTTTAATGGTAAGGTCTACCGCCTCGAAGTGAAGCACACGACCCCGGCAGGTCCTACACCGGATCCGCACCGCAAGAAAAAGTAAGTGAGGTCGTTTCACCGAATCAGCCGTGCAGTCGCGCGGCTGATTTGTTTTTGTGCAAAGCGCTTCTGGCGATGTGTTGTTGGCAACGGGGAAATCGTTATCGTGCCGGAAGCATCGTTGCAGGGGAGCGGTTTTTGTTATACTTTATGGTATGAAGAATCAGACGAAATGTTGGGGCATTCTCGGCGCATTAGACCGGGAGATTGCACTGTTGCGTAATCAGATGCAGGTCGAGTCTGAAGAGGCTTGTCTTGGGACAACGTTTCTCTCCGGAACGCTGTGCGGACAGCGTGTCGTGGTGGCTTGTTGCGGTATCGGCAAGGTCAATGCTGCGGCGTGTACGACCTATCTCATTTATGCCAAAGGCTGCGACATCATTGTGAATGTCGGTATCGCCGGAGGTGTCGGGAAGGGATTGAAGACGCTGGATGTGGTGATTTCCAGAGAGCTCTGCTTCCACGATCAGGATCCCGTAATGCTCAAATACTTCCCGGCACGACAGTTTTTTGAAGCGGATGCCTCCTTGCGCGCGCTGTGTTGCTCGGTCTGCTCCACGTCGTCTGCATTGACAGGCTCGTGGCGTGAAGGGCGCATTGCGACAGGGGACCGTTTTGTGGCGGATAGCGCCACACGGGATGCGATTGTGGCCGCCGTGGCACCGGATTGTGTGGAGATGGAGGGCGCAGCTATCGCGCATGTGGCAACGGCAGCAGGAAAGCCTTTCCTCGTGATTCGCTCCATGTCGGACTGCGCTGATGATGATGCCTCAACGACGTATGACAACTTCCTGGAGCGCGCAGCAGATCAATCGGCCGGCATTATTCTTGGAATGTTACAACATGCCGATTAAAGACGGATTGAAAAAGGCTTTGCTTCCCGGGTGTGCCGTGGCTTTTGCGCTGTTGGCTTGGGGGCTCTCACTCCTGATTCCGGATACATTGCGGCAGACACGCTGGCAGCAGGCCGCAGCAGAATTGCCGGAAAATGCGCCGGTGGCAGAGGTGTGTGCGGTGGTGTATCACCACTTTGGCGTACGCCTGACGGCTGCGGATGTCGGCGTTTGGCGCCGGTTGCAGCAGCAGGGACATTCAGCAGAGGCGGCATTGCATACTGTGGTGCGTTATCGGAGCGCCGGATTGTAACTGAGAAAGGGCAGAGAGCGATGAAGACGTTGCTTCTATTATTCGTGATGGCAGGGTGCGCACTGATGGGTTTTGGCGCGGCAGAGGGCCCGGGTGAGTACCATTTTTCAGATGAAACCATCAAGACCACGTGGCGCAACAAAGTGACCTTGCCGGAGGATTGCATCGCGGTGTCGCCGACGTGTCTGTACAGTCGCTCGGCAAAGACGGTTTATCTGCTCTCGGAACTCACCGGAATCGGCAAAGGATACGAAACGGAATTTATCCTCTTGGGGCCCTTAAGTGACCGCGCGTATGAAGGCCTCGCGATGGCGTGGGATGCACCCTCGGTGGTCAGCCAGGCGGTGAAGGCGCTGGGTGTGGAGCAGGGCGTGGCGGCTGATCCGCTCAGAGGTTTGTCTATGGCGCAGGGCGAACGCTTCACAATGTCCATTTGCCGCCTCAATGATGCGCAGCCGACCTTTCGTCCGCTCTCCGATTTTGTGATTGATGAGTGCTCCACTCCGGCGCAAAATCTCATGGGGCGAGGTTTTCCCTTTGTGGGAGGCTGCGATTTTGATGATGTGATGCCGGCGGCAATCATCGCCGCCTACACCGAAAAGGCCGCCGTTTTCGGGTTGCCTTATTATGCAGCGAAGGGCACCGTTTATGGTTTGTTCCGCGCTAAGACAACCGAAGCAGAGGGGGCTCCGGCGGTGGTTGCACTGACGTGGCAGCAGTTGCCGAAGGCACTTCCACGCGTTCACCATGCCAAACTGCATATTACCGCCGCAGAATTGCAGCATCCTGAATGCTTGGTTGACAGCCTGAAGTCCTATTGTGATGATC
>JAFTHG010000099.1 GCA_017457555.1 Kiritimatiellia bacterium
GTGGATTAGGCTTCCAGGGAATCATGGCGATCCAGATGATCTGCCTGAATATTCAAAATAGCGGCAAATGTTGGAGCGAACGTGCGCGTATGCTCTAACTGGAAGGAAGAAACTTCAACAACAGCTAAAACACCCTCGCCGCAGGCAGGCAGTTCAAGGACGCGTGTGCAAAGCGGTATGCCATAATTACCTGCAATTGTTGCAGGGATGCCTGCGAGTTCAAGGGTGTCTGCGATACATTTGACGGCAGAACTTTTACCCTTGCTCCCTGTAATTGCAATGAGACGCCCCTTCCAATAATTGGCTGCTAATTCCAGTTCTGAAATAATCGCTAATCCACGCTGTTGGGCAATCGTGACCCACGGATGCGTTAGGCCAAATGACGGGGAAACCACTACCAGATCATAGGCGCCGTCGGGTAAGTGTTGGCGTTCAGAGGTTAAACAACTGATGCCTTCGGTAGAAAATTTTGCCAAGGCATCTGGTGTCCAGTGCTCGTCAACAACGGCAACACGGCCGCCACGGTCCAACAGTAACCGTGCAGCAGCTAAACCACTGCGTCCGGCACCAAAGATAAGTGCATTTCGGTTGTCATAGCGTGCCATAGCAAGTCCTCCGAAGAGTGGAATTAACGGAAATGAATGCGGTCAGCCAAGGCGTCAAACTCTGCTTTTGCAGTGGCGTCAAGGGTGTCGTAAACCTTCTTGATTTCTGCTAAATCAACACGGGCCAAGTCTGGAAGACCTTCTTTCTCATGAAGTCTTGCACGTGTGAGATAGAGACGGGGATCGGGTTGAGTATTGGGGCGAACCTGTTTTTCAATAGTAAAGGCTTCATCCAATGCGGCATGTGCTTCCTGATAACGCCCCAGCTCCAACAATGCGGCCGCCGCCGTTTCGCGAGCAATTGCCAACTGCGGAGAGAGTTTACATGCGTGCTGTGCCGCAGCAAGAGCAGCCGTCCAATCGCCTAATTGACGGTGGGCTTCTGCAAGGTCATTAAAGGCTTCAGGAATTGGGTGTGTGTTTCCTGTGGTGGTTGTTGCGGCTTGTAAGTAGGAGAGAGCCCGTTTGGCATCACCTTCTCCCAGTGCAAGTGACCCCATGACGTAGTTGGCTAAAGGTAGCGTGCGATCCTGATAGAGGAATTGTTTAGCATGGCGCGCAGCAGCGACCTTATCATTTAGGCGAATGTCGAGCGTCAAAACGGTTGTACGCAGTGCGTGAACTTCGGGTTTGAGTGCCAACGCCCGCAAATAAGCAGCGCGAGCCTTTTCCAATTGATTTTGCCGCTCGGCAAGTTGTGCAGTGATGATTTGTACGAAATAGTTGTCATCCGTGCCTGAAACTGTTCGCAATTTGGGCAGGGTTTTAGTGGCCAGCGTTTCCAGTTCATTGGCTTGCAATTGCAAGGTCGCCAACATGGCAATGGCTTCCTGATGCTTGGGGTTTTGTTCCAGACAGATCTGTAATTCTGCCTGAGCGCGTTCGGGTTGCCCTGCTGAGGCGAACCAAAGCGCACGTTCATAGGCCAAGTCTGGCGAAACGCCGGTCGGATCAACTTGCTCGAGTTGGCGTTTAGCGGCTTCAAGGTCATTTTCAAGGATGTGCATCCGCACCAATTCGCGCACGTAAGCCAGACTCTGCTTGCGGTCGGTAGAGGTGTTTAACATCTGCTGATAGCGGGAAATTGCTTCAGAACGTTTTGAGGGATCCGTCATGCAGAGGTCCGCGATTGCTTTGTTGAGTGCAGTCTTTTGACCATCGTCCAGCATCGCCAGCGCAAGATCAAGTCCGCTTAAGGCTGCTCCGGTTTGTCCACTCATCGCCCAGGAACCTGCCAACATACTGATGAGTTGTGGTGAACGGATATAACCATAGGTGCGTGCTAATGCCCAAAGGCGATAACGTTGACCACGCATCCGCTTGATTAGGGCCGTCACTTCCTGTTCACACCATGTGCGTTTCTCGGGATGAAGTCCGCCATTTACGAGTTCAAAGATGTTGAAGAGTGCCGACACATTATCTGGGTCATAGGCATAGACTGCCTCAAAGAGAATGTAGGCTTCGTCAAGTTTTCCAGCATCGGCAAGGTAAAAGGCGGTATTGTTTGCCACGAAACCGCGCTGACGATGGACGTATTGTGCAAACTGACGCAGAGCTTCCGGCAGTGATTCTGGAGTGTCGGGAGCTGTTTGGCTGAACGTTCCCGGAGTAACAGGGATTAATCCAGCGTGTTGCTCGGTACGATTGGATGCGCCTTGGTATCCCCATGTATTTGGTAAGGGCAAACGATTGCCTGTGTACCAGAGATCCGGCAAGCCGAGTGTCATAAAGGTACGTGTTGAGTCTGCATCAAGACGAATCCAATCTTGAATGAAAGGAATGAGTCCGATGTCCAATGCTCGGTCAAGGGTTGCCTGCAATTCAGGCTTCGTGGCAAAGAGGGATGATTGGGCTAAACGTTGCCGCAGGTGCTTAATTGCTGCTGGATTTTGTTCCTGAGTTAAACTGAACACAGTAACAGGGATCTGCCGCTCTGCGATTCGCAAGGCTAAATAGACATCGGCGATGCCATCAGAAAGAAGCCAGGTTTCTGCCTGTGCGTGATTTACGGCAAGCACAGCATCACAATAGGTGCGTGTCACATCGGTAAAGGGCGCTTGTTCAAGACGATCTTTCACGGTGACCATAACACCTGAAATGAGAAGGGTAAGCCCTGATGCCGCGATGATAAACGGTCCGCTATACCGGCAAATCCGGCGAACAAAGACTTTTTCTTCTGCGGCTTCCGGCGGCGTTTTAATCTTGGCAAAGAGAATGCTGATGGCCGTTAATCCTGCGAGTGAAAATGCTGTAAAGAGAGCCGGCAGGATGGGATAGCATTCGCCCCATTCCTGAGTGAGGGTGAGGATAGAGAGCTCTTGTGGCAGAAGGGCCAATGCGGTGAGGACAAACGTGGTAAGATAGGTGAAAAAGAGGGTCGGGGTTCGACGGTTGTTGCCAGCATCACGCAGAAGGAAGAGGGTAAGCAACCCCGGCAAAATTCCAGTGAGCACAACTAAAATCCACGGCCCTTTCAAGTAGGAGAGTGTTTCGCCGAGGTGCGCATAGACCTGCGAAGCCAAGAGGGCTTGGAGCGAAAGATCCGGGGTAAGCGAAAACGTTTGAATTGTGATTAGCGTAAAGGTGAGCAAGAGCC
Organism: Kiritimatiellia bacterium; assembly: GCA_017457555.1. Lineage (GTDB taxonomy): Bacteria > Verrucomicrobiota > Kiritimatiellia > RFP12 > DVOR01 > Spyradenecus. The sequence goes on from JAFTHG010000099.1 coordinate 3,202, forward strand.
CGATTAGCATCGGGAGTGCAAGATTCCAAACAAAGGGGCCTAAGCGTAGTTTGTCCTGATTGGAATAGTAGGCGAGAGCCAGAGCTAAAACGAAGAAGGGCGTTAAAAGAAGGTAAGGCGTTCCTTCAAGAATGAGCAGTCCCCAGAGCAGTGCTGCCGCTGTCAGA
>JAFTHG010000100.1 GCA_017457555.1 Kiritimatiellia bacterium
AAGCCTTCTTCTTTCCTTTTTAATTGTCTTTCCTTTTAGAGGTCCGCTTCTTACCCTCGCGGCACTACTGAACTCGGCAAGCTCGTCCCCAATAGTGCAACATTCACTTTCCTGTATACGACATTCCTTTTGTCTTTAGTTGAGGAATATGTTATACTGTTGCCATTCACTAACCGCAGTTTGATTAGAGAAGAGGACTTGTCATGACCGTTGAACATTACGATCAGAACACCTTTGCAGATGTTGCCACTTCCGGCGTTGTCCTTGTGGATTTTTGGGCTACTTGGTGTGGTCCATGTAAAATGCAAGGTGCGATTTTAGACAAGATGGAATTGCCCCCGGCATTGGAAGGAAAGGTGCGCGTTGGCAAGGTTGACATTGACCAATCTCCGATGTTGGCAGCACAGTTCCGAGTCCAATCCATCCCCACCCTCGTCCTTCTAAAGGATGGACAACCTATTGAAACTATGGTTGGTTTACAGCGGGCAGATGTGCTCTTAGCTAAACTTGAAGCCGCTGTTCAATAACACTTTCATTGAGAAGAGGTCGTACCTGACGTGTGCGGCCTCTTATATTTTTTGATTCCGATGACACGTTTTTTGCTTTTTCTCATTATCTCTACGTTGGCGCTTCCCGTTGTTGCACAGCGCAATGCATCAAATGCTGCAACTCAATATGCGCTTGCTCAACAAGCACAAACATTGCGAGAGATTCAATACACCCTTCAATCGCTTTCCGCGAAAGTGGAAGTGATTGAACAACAACAAGCCGCGTTGTCAAATCGTTTGGCCACACTTGAACGTGGTGGCGACAGCGTTACAAAGGACGAAATGGCAGCATTGCGCGCTGATTTCAATGCCTTAAAGGCAGACCAAAGCAAGATGCGCGGCGAAATTATCAACGATCTCTCTGCTAAAATTACAACGATTGCCAACAAGCAACGTGCTGCCGCAGAAAAACAAGCGGCGGCTCAACAGAAGTCTGGCTACAACCATGTTGTTGAAGCCGGACAAACGCTTTCTGCGATTGCACAGGCCTACAAGGTCAGTGTGAAGTCAATTATGAAAGCCAATAAGATTACCGATCCCACACGCATTCGCATTGGTCAGGAACTTTTCATTCCTGATCCGTGATTTCTTACCCCATTTTATACACTGAACAACGAAAAGCAAAGGTTCCTTTATGATTAGCTTCTTCGCTTCCACTGCCCAAGTCGCTACGGATGTTTCGTCCAAATTTGCGGTCATTTCGTCTACGCTCTCGCCGTGGGCAATCATTGCCTGCCTTTTAGGTGGTTTAGGCATCTTTCTACTTGGTATGAAGCAAATTTCAGATGGTCTGCAAGCCGTTGCAGGTCCACGTATGCGTAAATTGGTTGCCGCTGCAACAACCAATCGTTTAGCTGGCGTTACAACAGGAACAATCGTAACCGCAATTATCCAAAGTTCCTCGGTGACCACAGTGATGGTTGTTGGTATGGTGACATCAGGTATTATGACACTGATGCAGGCCATTAACGTGATTCTTGGTGCTACCATTGGTACCACCGCAACGGCATGGTTGGTGGCAGCGTTTCCGAAGATTGGTACGACAGCCATCATGTGTATCATTGGCATTGCTGCGATTATTTACCTCTTTGCGAAAAGTGAAACGTGGAAATATCTTGGCCTTATCTTTTTGGGGCTTGGCCTTATCTTCTTTGGTCTTGACTTCATTAAGGGCTCTATGGATCCTATTTCCGAGTCACAAGCATTGCGCGATGCGATGGCAATGTTCAGCGCCACGGATGCAACTGGTGCATTTTCAGCGTGGGGCATGATTAAATGTATTTTTGTCGGTATGGTCGCCACTGCAATCGTTCAAAGCTCATCGGCAACAACAGGTATTGCAATCATTCTCGTTGCTAATGGAAATATCAATTTCTTCTCTGCGGCCACTTTAGTGCTGGGTATGAACATCGGCACCACCATCACCGCCTGGTTGGCAGCACTCGGTGCTCCTACAAATGCACGTCGCGCCGCTCTTGCACATACCCTGTTTAACATCATTGGTACCATCATTATGGCACCGCTCTTCCCACTCCTGTTGCCACTTGCCGATCGTCTTTTCGGCATCAACTCGATGTCTCCGAGCAACTTAGTTTTTGCTGTTGCGGGCGTTCATACGGCGTTTAACGTCATTAACACCTGCATCTTCTTACCCTTCACGGCTCCTTTTGCATGGTTGATTACGCATATTATTCCGGATGCTAAGGTTTACGAAATGCCGCGCTTGACGGTGCTCAATCCATTAAAATTGGCTCCTGTCGTGGCTGTTGAACAGGCCCGTAAGGAAGTGGAACAGATGAGCAATCGTTGCGAAGCAATCATTGATGACGTGCGTACTGTTTTAGAGGGAACAAGCTCCGAAGATCTGGAGAATGGAATTTTCCACACAGAAGAAGAACTCGACATCTTGCAACATGAAGTATCGCAGTTCTTGGGCGTGATTATGACGACCAATCTCCCCTCCGATGTGGCCAACCGTGCGCGTATGTTGCTTCGTGTAGCAGACGAATTGGAATCTGTTTCCGATGATATCGTTGCCCTGTTGAAACAGTTTATCCGTATGCGTAAAGCCGACATGAAACTCTCGGAACGTGGCCAGACCGACTTGATCAGTCTGCATGATATGTGCCGCACCTTTGCTGGAACGGTTTGTGAAGCCTTCCGTCAAGGTAAGATGCACGCTGCCGATTTGTTGAATCACATGCACTCGGACGCTGTTGGCATCACGGCTCGTGTTAAGGAAATCCGCAAGGCGGAGATGACCCGTATGGCAGATCACGACCCGACAATTAATCCGCTTTGTGCGGTTGTAGTGCTGGATATTCTGAATATCTACCGTCGTTTGAAGGAAGACTGTCTCAATATCGGCGAAGCGATGCTTGAAGAAGGTCGCATGTAATGCAAATTCAAATTCTTCCATCTTTACTCGCAGCAGACTTGGCGAATCTCGGAGCAGAGATTCGCCGAGTCGCAGATGCCGGTGCCGATGCGCTCCATTTAGACATTATGGACGGGCATTTTGTGCCCAATCTTTCCTTTGCGCCAGACACTTCAGCACTCTGTAAACGTTATTTGCCGGAGGGATTCCCGATCAATACGCACTTGATGATGACCAATCCGGATGCGTATGCAGAACGTTTCATTGAAAAAGGCAGCGCCACCATTCAATATCATTTGGAAATGCGAGAGCAGATTGACATTCACACACTTGCTACTCAAATTCATGCCAAAGGTGCTCGAGTCGGGTTAGTCTTGAATCCGGACACACCTGCAGAAGTGGCCACCCCGTACCTTGACTGTGCCGATGAAATTCTCTGCATGACAGTTTTTCCGGGATATGGCGGCCAATCTTTCATTGCTGATGTCTTACCCAAAATCACGACATTACGCCGACTGAATCCTACGCTTGACATTATGGTAGATGGTGGCGTCAACTTTGAGACAGCCGAACAGGCCGCAGCTGCAGGAGCCAATGCCTTTGTGGCAGGGTCATTCCTCTTCAAACAAATCGATATGGCCGCGGCAATTGCAGAATTACGTGCTCGATGCACAGCGGCATTCGCAACTGCCTAATCGTACATTATGGCAAACGAACGGATCGTCAAAGAACTTGGCCGTTATCCTATCGCTCCCCTCCTATGGAAATACTCGCTTCCTTCCATCGTGGGGATGTTGGTTGCAGCACTCTACAATGTCGTTGACCGCCTCTATGTGGGACGTTGTGTCGGTCCTGAAGGATTGGCAGGATTTGCGCTTACCTTTCCTGCGATGATGATTACCGTTGCCTTTGGCACACTGATTGGTCATGGCACAGCGACACGTATTTCCATCGCGATGGGACAGGGAAAGCGAACCGTCGCGCAATGTTATCTTGGGCAAGCCGTCTGTCTATTCCTGATACTCTCCCTCTTTTTCTATCCCATTTTAGCACTCTTCGCCGAGCCCATTCTTCTCCTTTCCGGAGGAACGCCAGCAACAGTGCCTGCTGCCACACATTACCTGCAAATTATTTTCTGTGGTGTCCTATTCCAATATTTCAGCCACGGGCTCAATAATACCTTGCGTGCAGATGGTTTTCCACGAAAAGCACTCATTTCAATGTTGCTTGGTGCCATCATTAATGTGATTGCCGACCCCTTTTTCATCTTTGACGAAGTGCCTCTCTATTTCTTCTCTGTGCCCGGGATGGGGTTTGGTATTGTGGGGGCGGCTATTGCGACCGTCCTCTCGCAAGTGGTAGCCTCTATTTGGGTACTCTCGCACTTTCTCAGCAAGAAGACCTCTATCCCATTGAAATTAGGCTACATTAAGATTTACAAGCCCCTTCTTTGGGGAATGCTCTTTTTAGGATTGCCTCCTTTTGCGATTAACCTTGTGGGAAGTGGTGTTAATACGTTGTATAACATCCTTTTTCACTTCTATGCACCAACAGATGCTATTGCCGAGCGGGAAATCGCGGCGATTGGTATTGTCATGACGGTCCAGATGCTCCTTTGCATGCCGGTTCTTGGAATTGCACAAGGGATGCAACCGCTTTTAGGATTTAATACAGGTGCCAAGAATTATTTGCGTGTTCGCAAAACGTTTAATCTCGCCGCATGGTGGGGTGGCACATGGATCTTTATCACATCTCTTTTGACAATCCTCTTCCGTAAACCCATAGTGAAGCTTTTCTGCCGAGAAGAACTGGCGACCGATCTGCGGACGTATGGCCCCAATAAGAAGATGATTTTCTTGGTAGGTTTTCAAGTCGTGGGCTATGCCATTCTGGTGGGGCAGGATTTTCAAGCCCTTGGACGCGGTAAAATCAGCCTGACGATGAGCCTTTCGCGTCAATGTTTCCTCTTGGTGCCATTGATGTGCCTCCTTCCTGGACTGATGGGGCCTTCCGGTGTTTGGTGGGCAGCCCCCATTTCAGACATTCTTTCCGTCCTAATCGCGCTCTGGTTCCACCTTCGTGAAAGACAACGGCTGAACAAACTTCTTGCAGAAACGGTGCTCATTCCGGCTTGATGCAATAAAAAACTCCGCACACGGCGGAGTTTTTTAGTTGAAATGCCCTTCTTGATGATTACCAGATCTTAAAAAGACGCATCATCAAAAGTCCGATAAGCGTAATCGCAATACCACAACTTGCACCTAATAGGAGCGGTTTGCTCCCCGTTTTGATAAGGCGAACGATATCAGTATTGAGCCCAATTGCCGCCATTGCCAGCACTATTAAAAACTTTGAAAGCGATTTGAAGGGAGCAAAAAAAGCATTACTGACCCCAAAATTGAGCGAAATCGTCGTAATAATAGACGCTAAAATAAACCAGACAATAAAAAAAGGAAAGATTTTTCGGATGGACACAGACGGTGCATCTTTTGTCGCTTTCGCCGAACGCGATTCCCAAAAAGCCAACACTAACACAATTGGCAAAATCGCCAAGGTACGCGTTAATTTCACAGTAACGGCTTTATCAAGCGTCAAATTTCCAAGATGATGCATTGAATCCCACGTCGCCGCACACGCTGTCACCGAAGAGGTGTCATTCACTGCGATTCCAGAAAAGACACCAAAGGCTTCACCACTCGTGGTATCCATTCCAAGGAAAAGGCCTAATGCAGGAAAAAGCAATGCTGCAAGGATGTTGAAAAAGAAAATAACTGAAATAGCCTGAGCCACTTCACGATCTTCTGCAGAGATAACAGTGGCTGTCGCAGCAATGGCAGACCCTCCACAAATGGAAGAGCCAACGCCGATTAACGTTGCAATCTGTGTCGGAATTTTCCACCACCGTTGCAATACGTAAGCCACAATCAGTGCAGTTGAAATCGTCGCCAAGATGATGGGAATCGTTTGCAGACCAGTTTTAGCAACGACAGAAAGATTTAATCCAAAACCTAATAAGATCACTGCCCATTGAAGTAC
>JAFTHG010000101.1 GCA_017457555.1 Kiritimatiellia bacterium
GACAGGTTGCACTGTCAGCGAAACTGCGGTTCAATGTCGCTGAAATTGACCCTCCTTTTCGCTGACATATTGGCCCAAAAATGCCATTTTTCCACCTTAACCCTGTTGATAACTTCTTTCACATCCACTCACGCCATTTGCCAGAATCACCCTGCTGTGCTATCATCTCCCTAGCGGAGCGATGGAAGAAGAGTGTAGGGATTGTGGAGCGTTGGCTTACCACGGTGGTGATGGGGGCGTGTTGAAAGGAGGGTTGATGGCACATCCCTCATGCAGAACGCTTAAACGATGCTTCGTTTCACGCGCTTCACCCCTGTCTATCTTCTACCGCCTTTACAGGGCTTGACGCAGGTTCGTTACTTTTTTCACTTTTGGATGCGATTTTTCACGATTTGAAAATTTTTCTTGTGGCGCGATTTCTGCGTCATGTTTTTTGCTCATTTTGGGCCAAAAAGGGGCATTTTGCTCACGTTTGTAAAAACAGTATAAGTCTTTGATTGGTAGTGGCTTATGCTGAAAAAGGGGTAAAATGAACTCGTCTACAGCGGCTTCGTTGCCGAAAAAGTGCCTCTTGGTGGGGTGTTTTGAAGGCTGTTTTTGGGGTCAAAAATGCAGAGTCGACCTCAACGAGGGCCTCGTTCACCTTGCGCGAGGGCCTCGTTGAGGTCGCGTGAAGCCCTCGTTCACCTCCAACGAGGCCCTCGTTGGACCGTTAAATCCGCCTTGAAATGCCTTAAATTTCACTTGCATCATTCTCGTGAGTGCCACTCTTACCCTTAAAAATTTGCCTGATTGTGCAATTTATGGTATCCTACCGGAAGGAGAGGTTAGAACATGGATTGGGTGGTTGACAGGATAGAACTGCGATGTGAAGTGAGGCGCTGGGTTCTCTCGTAGGCTTTCGCATAAAAAGTCATTGTGGTTCGTTGTATTGGAAGAAGGCTTTGCTACAATGTTGGGCAAGGTGTGGCTGAGACTGTCACACAATTTCGTGAGATGAGGTATTTGATATGGCAACAGTGCGACGTAGAGATTGGCTGAAGATGTTGGCTGCCGCCGGGCTTATGTCGAGTCTGCCGGGAAAGGCACAGGCGAAGCCGAGATCTGCATATCGCTTTACGGATGTACGCGTTGCGATTAGTCCGGATAATCCGGCGATAATCTTTGATGAATCAAAGTGTATTCTTTGCGGTGCGTGTTATCGGGTGTGCAACCGTAAGGTGTCGGTGACGGGACATTACGATTTGGCAAAGACGGGTGACCGGCCGGTGTGTGTGCATTGCGGTCAATGTTCAACGGTATGCGAGGGGGATGCGATCCTCAATCGTCCGGAGTGGCAAGCGATCCAGGCGGCGAAGGCGCGCGGTCAAAAGGTGGTGGTGTCGCTTTCTCCGGCGGTACGTGTGATGGTTTCAGAGGTCTTTGGTCAGCCGGCAGGTACGTATTGCGAGGGGGAAGTGATTGCGGCCTTGCGTGCGCTGGGGGTGGATTATGTGATTGATACGGCGGTGGGCGCGGATCTCACGATTGTTGAAGAGGCGGCAGAGTGGGTGGAACGCTTGCGGTCGGAAGATGCCATATTGCCGCAGTTTACGAGCTGTTGTCCCTCGTGGGTGAAGTTTTGCGAAACCTTTTTTCCAGAATTTCTGCCGCACCTTTCTTCGGTAAAGAGTCCAATCGGGATTCAGGGCGCAATGATTAAGCGCTTCTTTGCCAAATCACTGGGACTTGATCCCAAGCAACTTTTCAGTGTGGCGCTGACACCCTGCACCGCGAAGAAGTTTGAAATTCGCCGCCCGGAACTTGTGGTGGATGGTCTGGCGGGCATGGATGCTGTGGTGACGGTGCGTGAATTGGCCGACTGGATTGCAGCGGAAGGAGTGGATTATAGGGCGCTGCAACCCTCGCGATATGATACGTTGATGGGGGATGCAAGCGGTGCAGGAGTGATTTTTGGCAATACTGGCGGTGTAGCTGAGGCGATTTTACGATCGGCTTACTTTATGATGAATGGGACCACTCCACCGGAATCGTGGTTAACCTTTACGGAATTACGCGGTTTACGCGGTTCGCAGGGCGCGCAGATGGGTGGTGTGAAAGAGGCAACGGTGCACATGACGCCGTCACGAACCGTAAAGGTGGTGGTGGCGCAGGGCTTGGCACAGGTGCGTAAGATTTTGGGAGCCATCCGCGAGGGCACGTTTAAGGCCGATTTTATTGAAGTGATGGCTTGTGAGGGTGGCTGTATCGGTGGCGGTGGGACGCCTCGGGCCAAGCATGTGCCCTATCTCTCACGGGCAATGCGTCAGGCGCGCATTGCGGCGTTGTACACCGGTGATACGTCGCGTAAGGTGCGGCTGGCGCATGAGAATCCCTTGGTAAAACGGCTCTACGCAGAGGATTTCGGCACCTTTTTGAGCCCGACAGCCCGGCAGGTGATGCACACATCCTACCAGTCACGGGCGAAAGATTTGGGGTAAAACGCCGTTTTTCGGCACGGTTTACCACCCCTAAAGGTGGGAACTTTGTTAGAATAAAAGGGTTATGCAAGGAAAAGGACGGATATTGCTTCATACGTGTTGTGGCGTTTGTGCGTCACACTGTGTGCGTGTCTTGAAACAGGATGGGTGGGAACCCGTACTCTTCTTTTCCAATTTCAATATTGCCCCCAATCGGGAGTACTTGCGTCGGCGTAAGGCGGCAGTGACGCTGGCACGCGCAGAGGGGATCCCCTTTGAAGAGGATTTGCCCGATCATGCCGCATGGCAAGTGGCCGTGGCAGAGGGATACGAAACGTGTCCGGAGGGAGGCGCGCGGTGTGCTCGCTGCTTCCGTTTCTCACTGCAAAGGGCATACGATGCGTTGGAGCGCCTGAATTGTGTGGCGTTTACCACAAGTCTTTCAATCTCTCCGCACAAACGCAGCCAGTTGTTGC
>JAFTHG010000102.1 GCA_017457555.1 Kiritimatiellia bacterium
CAGATGCAGTTTGCTGGATGTTTGTGCTACGCGCAGGAGTAGTAAGGTCGCCCCCAAGGCCAGAAAGAGATCGAAGGTCTGCCACTGGAAATGTGTTGCGGTTCGCAGGAAAATGGGAGATAAGATCAGGGCCAATCCAGCCACAGGAACTGCTGCCAATGCTGCTGTTGGCGCAAAGGGGCGTGTTCGGGGTTCATCTGCAAAATAGAGAACACTGCGGTGAACAATTTGGCAGAACACTGTAACCGAGAGTGCACCGCAGATTGCAGAGAAGAGGTTGAAGAGAAAGACTACTTTTGACGCGGGCAGAAGCGGACCGATTGAGCCAAGAATCTGGCTCAAGAGAGGATGTGCCGTAACGTGTACCGCCGTAGCTTGCCATGCGCCGGAGAGGTGAGCCAGGACTGTTGCTGCACTGCCTGGATAGACCCATGGTGATAAACCGATGAGGTAGGTGATCAGTGCGATGAAGCCCCATGTGAAAGGATTGCAAAAGAGACGCAGTTTAGTCATTTGAGAGATCCTCTGAGGTCGTTTCGGTGACAGGTTCCGGACGCTTCCATGTGCCTTCTTCGCAGGTAAAGTCGGCTTCAGTTACACGAATATCATCATTTGTCTGCGGCAAGGTGTCAGGCCCGCAGGAGTAGAGTTCAGGAACTTCAAAAGGCGATTTGGGCATTGTGTAGACATAAGGTGTGCCCCACGGGTCTTTGTAGGCCCAATTGATGTAAGGTCCCCGCCAGCCCGACGTGCCATAGTTTTTCGCCAGAGCATAGAGTCCCAAACGTTGGGATGGCCATCCGCCGGTGTGAACACGATAGAGTGTCAGAGCGAGAGCCGCAGTCTGCAAACTTCGCCGTGCGCGATTCTGTTGCAGGGGTAATGTGGAGACTTTGACTTCCGGTGTTGTTCTGAAGGCGCTAATCACCAGAGTGCCAAGAAAGACCATCATCACAAGGATGCCGAGCATCATCTTCGGAGAATGCAGGACGGAAATGTTCAATGAGGCGTGTTCAAGATGTGCTTGTTCAGTTGCCCGGCGAATGGCTTCAATTTTACGTTTGGCAATCTTGCGCTCCTCGGAAGAACGCCACCGCACTCCGTGGGCCACCTTGGGATCACGTGTCACCTTAAAGGGTTTTGGCGGTTTAGACATTGTAACAGACATAATCAATCCCAACTAAAATCAGAAGAGTTCACCCTGACGCCCCAATGGGTCGAGCCCTAAACGGTGATAGGCTTTGGGAAGGGCGATACGACCTTTAGGTGTACGATCTAAATAACCCTCTTGGATTAGGTAGGGCTCATAAACTTCTTCAACGGTGTCAGGCTCTTCGCCGACCGCAACAGCAATTGTACCTAAGCCGACGGGGCCACCATTAAACTTGATGGTAATGGCTTCTAAAATGCGAATATCCATCTCATCTAAACCCTGCGGATCAATTTCCAAGAGGGCTAACGCTTGATCTGCCACATTACCGGTGATATGGTTGTCGGCCTTCACCTGGGCATAATCGCGCACACGTCGCAAGAGGTTGTTGGCAATACGCGGCGTTCCACGGCTGCGCGCAGCAATCTGTAACGCACCATCGGAATCGATGGTTACATTTAATCGTGCAGCACTCCGCGTGACAATCGCGGCCAAGTCTGCATGAGAATAGTAGTCCAGACGATTCTGCAAACCAAAACGGGAGCGTAACGGCGCAGAGATCAGTCCACTTCGGGTTGTGGCGCCGACCAATGTGAAGCGGGGGAGCTCCAGACGCACACTCCGGGCATTGGGCCCTTGGTCAATCATGATGTCGATGACAAAATCTTCCATCGCTGAATAGAGATACTCTTCAACGGTGCGTTGCATACGATGGATTTCGTCAATAAAGAGGATGTCGCCCGGTTCAAGAGAGGTCAACAATCCCGCCAAATCCGCTGGCTTATCAATGACAGGCCCACTGGTTGCCTTCACATGGACACCCATCGCTTCACCCAGAATATATGCGAGTGTGGTTTTACCTAATCCGGGCGGTCCCGAGAGCAGGACATGGTCCAATTGCTCACCGCGTCCCTTTGCGGCTTCAACGGCTAACATTAAGCGATCACGCACCTTTTGCTGGCCAAGAAAATCAGAGAATTGGGTAGGGCGCAAACGGTTATCAAAGGCGCTGTTGCGCTGGTTCATTGTGTCAGAAGGACGGGCTGTTTCCATATCATCTAAATTATAGCATATTCCATCTCACTATCGGGGGATAAAATGAAGGAGCGGCATCCAATTGGATACCGCTCCTGATACAAACGCTCACAAAGAAGCGATTAGTTGCTCTTGCCGGAGGAGAGGAATTCAAACTTGTTGCCTTCGCCCTGTTCGAATTCATTGAGCTTGCCCGTGCCGAGTTCGCCAATCATCTGCTTCGGGAAGACTTCGTCAGCAGTGAATTTCTTACCGGAACCATCCTTGTAGATGATCACGCAGCCATCCTTCTGGAAGGGCTTCTGGGAGTTGAGGAGCGTGTCCACATCCATCGACACATCGTTACCTGCGGCCTGAACGAGCTGCGAGGTGTTGATGTTGCGCGTCACGAACACAGGAGCCTTTGCAGGAGCATTGGAGGTGTTCTTGGCCAGAGCCCAAGCGCAGTTGTTGTCATTGATGGTGGTGCCGGATGCAGCCGTCACACCCTGACCGGCGATGACGGAGGGTTCGATATCCTTGAGCACTTTCAAGCGGTTACGCTTGGTCACATCGCTTTCCTTCACATAGAGTGCTTCTTCAAAGTACTTCGCGGTGGAGGAGAAGTCCTGATACATATCGGGACCATTCGGCTTTTCGGTAGGAGCATTTTCTGCATTTTCAGCCGACGGCCATGCGATGCTTTCATAACGACCGGACATATCCGCTGCGATGATCGCCTGAACCACTTTACGGCCCTGTCCCATCATGCCCGTCAAGTTACCATTCAGCATAAAGCCTGCAACTGCGGGGAACATTGAACCAGCCAGAATGCCGATAATCACGATCACCACGAGCATTTCGATCATCGTGAAGCCTTGTTTGCGATTTGTCTTCATGTGTGTCTTCCTTAAGAAAAAGAATTAAACGCCGAGGAACAGTCCTATACTGTTTCCACTTGTCAAAATCCTATCACATTAAAGGTTTACTGTGCAAGTGTTATTTGTAATGGAAATTACACTTGAATATTGCACAATATAACCGCGAGGGTAAGAAGAGTGACTTTCAGAGGAAAGA
>JAFTHG010000103.1 GCA_017457555.1 Kiritimatiellia bacterium
AAGGGTATTGGGTGTGGTGTAGGGTGGTATAAAAGAAAATACCACAATGTGAGGATTTTCCATACATTGTGGTATTAAAGTGGTCGGAGCGGAGGGATTTGAACCCCCGACGGTCTGCTCCCAAAGCAGATGCGCTACCAGGCTGCGCTACGCTCCGAAAAAGTGTGCGTATTATAGCACAAAACGTTCAGGATTAAAACTCTTTTTTATTATTTTTAGAGTCCACTGAAGAAAAGCGAGCTAAAGGTGGTAATTGGGGCGGTATCGCGCATATTGTCGATGATTTGACGTACGTCTTTGATGGCGGCTTCAATTTCGACCGCAACGGCATCATCATTGACAAGGCGTCCCAATGATCCCTCGCCCTGGTCTAATTTTCCGGTAATAGAGCGAATATTGGCTGCCGAAGCCTCAAGGTCTTCAATGAGGGTGGAGTCTTGAGAAAGGAGGCGACCAAACCCGGATTTCGGATCGTTCAACTTCTCCGTGACCAGACGAATGTTCGCAAGGGAGGCCTTCAAATCGTCGTAAGAGGTGTCTTCTTCGCGTAAGAGTTTACCCAATAAACCTTGACCATTGGCTAAACCATCAGTGACGGTGTTGAGGTTGGCAATGGCTGCCTTAAGATCGGCATAAGTGGTATCTTCTTCGCTGATGAGTTTACCCAAAAGGCCTTTCCCGGAGTGTAAATCCTCAGTAATGGCACGGAAATTATCCAATCCTGCGGCTAAATCTTCATAGGCGGAATTGTCATCTGAAAGCAGTTTGCCGACCATGCCTTCGCCTTTTTGGACACGCTCGGTTAAGACTGCGATGTCTGCAGAAGCCTTTTGGATATTGCTGATGGTGGCACGCAATTCGTCCGGATCCACTGCTTCACGCAGACCTTTTACCAACTCGCCGAGATCCGCCATCATATCCGGCGGGGTAATGCCTTCAAGCGTTTGGGTTTCGGGAAGTATTTCTTCACTTGTGCCTTCGGTAATCTGGAGGCAGGTGCCACCGAGCATTGACGTTTTCCCGACAGTCACCTTGTAGTCTTTACGCAGGGTGACATTTTGGTCAAGGGTGAGTTTGACACGTACAGTATCTGGTAAGAGTTCCAGATTTTGCACACTGCCGACCTTTAAGCCGCGCACAAAGACGGGGTCTTGTTCCTTTAAAGCTCCCACATCAGTGAAATGTACGTAGCAAACGCGGGTGTTACGACCACGAATAAGGTCAACGCCGCTGATTACAATGGTGAAAAAGATGAGCAATGCGACAATGGCAAGCAGAAAAACACCCGTCAAAATGTCTTTAATGTATCCGTGTGTATTAGCCATAAACGACCTCCGATTGTTCGGGATTCAAGAATGCTTTAATTTCAGGTAAAGTGGATTGACGAATTTCATCGGGCGTGCCGACGATTAGGAAGCGCCCCTCTTTGAGAAAGGCTATGCGATCGGCGTAGCGCAATGCGCCAGCCATATCATGTGTGACAACGATGCAGGCTGCATGGTGCGTTTGATTGATGCGATGAATCAGGGCGTCAATCGTAAAGGCCATCACTGGATCTAAGCCAGAGGTAGGTTCGTCAAAGAGCAAGATTTCTGGATTTTCAATAATGGCACGTGCAAAGGCTGCGCGCTTTAACATACCGCCGGACACCTCCGAGGGGAAGAGGTCACCAGCATGGTCCAAGCCGACTTCGCGAAGTACGTCATTGACACGTTGGTAAATTTCCGAAGTGGGGAACGAGCTGTGTTCAACCAGGGGCAGGGCGATATTTTCAGCGAGTGTTTTCCAACCCAACATTGCGCCACCCTGAAAGAGAAAGCCGATTTTGCGACGGAGGGCGGCTAATTGATTAGGGGTGACCGCAGAGAGGTCTTCTCCCAAAACGCGTACCGTGCCAGAGGTGGGGCGAAGCAATCCGGAGATTAATTTTAAGGTGACGCTTTTACCCGTTCCAGAGGGGCCGATAACCACAAAGAGTTCGCCGGGATTGACGGTAAAAGTTTGTTGGTTCAGGACATGACGGGCCCCAAATGTCTTGACAACATTCTCAAAAGCGACAACGGGTTTCAACGGTGTTTCATCATTAGAAGACATAGAAGAACCTCGTTACAAAGTAACCGCCTGCCAAAATGGCGAGAAAGGAATAGATGACAGCGCGTCGCGTTGAGGCGCCAACGCCGGCAGCGCCTTGTACAGTGGCAAAGCCGACGGTACATGAAATGGTACAAATCAAGATGCCAAAGAGGGCTGTTTTGAAGAGACCAACGTAGAGATCTTTGATTTCAGCAACCGAAATAATCTCTGTAATAAATTGTAAGAAGGGAATGTTGAGTTGTGTATAACCGATGGTAGCGCCACCTAAGAAGGCGACAATGCACGTATAAAATGCCAGGAGAGGAGCCATAACGATGAGAGCCCACATTCGTGGCGCAACTAAAAAGCGTACAGGGTCAATACTCATCATCTCCAGAGCGGCGATTTCTTCATTGACTTTCATCGTGCCTAATTGTGCAGCCATTGCCGAACCTACACATGAAGCTAAGATGATTCCTGTCATAAAAGGCCCCATTTCGCGTAACATCGCAAACGAAAGCGTGTAGGCAACCATCAATTCTTGCGAGAATTGTTTGAAGGCGATGCCCAGTTGTAGCGTCAGGATCATTCCTGTAAACATGGCGACAACAGTGGCGACCGGGAGTGTGCCGATCCCGATTACATAGAGTTGCTGGGCGAATGTTTTACGTGCATCGCGACGGAATAGCACGCCGGGAAGCCCAATTAAGGATAAGAGCATCACTTGC
>JAFTHG010000104.1 GCA_017457555.1 Kiritimatiellia bacterium
CCGTCGGTTCTGGAACAGAAGCAATATTTGCAGTCTTTGCTGCAGCGAGAGCGGCGATTTCAGAGTCGGTTAAGGCACCATTGTACAAGAAAGTTTCATCAGATGCGCCAGACCAGAAACGGACTTCATTCATATCGTTGAAGTCGGTTGTGTAAACTTTATCGCCATTGATGAAGAAATCAAAGGTGTAATCGCTGTCACCCTTCGCAATAACGTTAATTGCAAAGATGTAGGTCAAATTGGTTTGGATCGACTTGGATTCTCCAAGGGCGGTATTCGCACTGTTAAGCGAAACGAAAACATTGCCACCATTTGTGCGGAAATCGTACTTGTTGCCAGTTCCATTATGGTCAATGATTTGTGCTAAAGTTCCAGTTCCGGGGTCGGTTGCAAACGTTTTAGCAATTACGAGGGAACAAGAGGCGTTTGCAGAGCCGACTCCATAAGTGTATCCCCCCATAGAGGTACCACTCCATTTAACGGTTACGGCGTGGGCAGCGGAGACGCAAAGGGCTGCGAGGGCGAAAAGAAATGCTTTCTTCATCATTGAATCAACCTTTTAGGGCTTCTCCTGTGAGTAGGAGAAATCGCTATTAAAATAACATAATACTCGGGGGGGGCAAGTCTTATTTGCAAAGAAAGCATACTTTTTTTGCTTCTCACGCCACTTGCCCGTTCATCAAACGCGCGTCTACCTTATATTTAGACCATACACCGATATGCTCAATCTCTGTCGCTCACCTATGGAGATGATAGCACAGGTGGGCGATGCTGGCAAATCGCATGGGTAAATGTGGGGGAAGTTATCAACACTTTTAAGGCGAAAAAGCGGCAATTTTGAGCCAAAATGTCAGCGATATTTGGGGGTCAATTTCAGCGACATTCAAGGTCAGTTTCAGTGAAATTGAGCAGCAGTTTCAGTGACATTGGCGTTATGAACAGGTCAAATCCTGTTAATAACTCGGTCACTTGAGTATCAGGAAGCCGCTGTAGACGAGTTAATTTCGCCCTTTTTTCAACATAAGTCACTACCCCTCAAAGACTTAAGGTAAAAAGCACAACTTCCCCAAAAGCGCACTTTTGAAGCTAAAACGCGTCAAATCCGTCCCTAAAACCGCGCACTCAAAAAAAGTTTTCAACAAGGTAAAACCCGGCAGAAAAAGGCGAAAAACCGCCAAACCTGCGTCACCGCCCTGCCAGTGTGGGTGGCTACGCCGCAGGACTGCCAGATTTAGAAGACCTAGAACTTCTAGAATCTCTAGATCTTTTAGGAAACCGCCGTGGTAAGCCACAGTGTCAGCCCTGAAAGGGCGACAGAAGATAGCCGAGGATGAAGCACATAAAGGGAGCGATAACCCCCAGACTAAACATCAAAAAGCATCCTCCAGCCCTGAAAGAGTGGTAGAGAGAAGAGGTGGATAAAGCCCGTTTGCTCTGCCGCTCTTACAGGGCGTGTGGGTGGTTAAGCGTGTTGCATAGGGGTGTGTCATCACCCCAGATCTGAATGCGCTTTCAGGTATTATTTTGGCGACACCCGCGTCAAGCAGGTGTGTCATCACCCCTTTTCGTAATGCGCTTTTAGTGCAGGCTTATCCTGCGTGTTTCAGTCGCAGGGGGCTTCGTAGGTGCGGATGAGGGCGAGGAGGGTGTCGCCATATTTGGCGATACGGCGGTCGCTGATGCCGGGGATGAGGCGGAGTTCGGCCTCGGTGGTGGGGCGTTTCCGGGCGAGTTCGGCGATGATTTTGCTGTTGAGGATGCAGAAATGGGGCAGGGCGAGGCGTTCGGC
>JAFTHG010000105.1 GCA_017457555.1 Kiritimatiellia bacterium
ACACTTCAGCACACCTTTCCAGCGCTGGATGCCGGGGCAACCGTCTTTTATGCGGCAATCATTGCCACCTTTCTGGCGTGTATACTCTTTTTAGGGCTGACCGCCTTAACCAAAAAACTGGTTGGCACAATCCTCCCCCAACCCTTTAATGCACTTCTGGGGGCAGTGATTGGTGCGGCTAAGGTGATCCTCATCGTGAGTGTCGTGGGTGGCTTGGTCACGGTAGCCGAAGATCGCTTCAAAACCCTCCGCGAACAGACAGAACGGAATCCCTTTTCCGCAATGGTGGCACAATTCTGGATTAATCGCTTCAACAGTTTGGCACTGCCGATGCTGCACTCCGATTCCGCTGAGCCGGCGCAAACGCAACCCGCTGCCACGTCTGCTGCGAAACAGCGGTCTGCATCCTCTCAGGAGCCACGACGCTAATGGCTGTCAGTGCCGCAACATTGGCAGAAATCAAAGATCGGCTAAACCTTGCCGATCTCATTGGGGATTACGGCATTGACATCAAGCATATCGGATCCTCCTATAAAGCCTGTTGTCCCTTTCACAATGAAAAGACGCCCTCCTTCCACATTAACGTGGAAAAAGGGTTCTATAAATGTTTTGGATGCGGCGAGCATGGGGATGCGATTGCATTCGTCCAAAAATATGAAGGAATTCCCTTTGCGGAGGCACTGCAGAAGTTGGCAGAACGCGTAGGCGTCACGTTAGAAGAACGGTACGACCCGCAAGCGCGCATTCGTGCCCGGCTCTACCAGATCAATCAGGAATTGGCAGCCTTCTATCGGCGTTGTTTGCTTCAGACCCGAGAGGGACAAATCGCCCGGGACTATCTCGCCTCACGGCAACTTTCGGATGAAACAGCCGAACAATTTGGAATCGGGTATGCACCGGAAGGTCCCGACACGCTCATCAAGTGGGCTGAAAAACACGGCTTTGCACTGGATGAACTCGTAGCTGCCGGACTTCTGGCGCCACCGCGCCGCCCCGGCGATCGCTACTATGACCGTTTTCATGGACGCCTCACCTTCCCGATTTGCGATACGCAGGGGCGCGTTGTTGCCTTTTCCTGCCGTCTCTTACGCGAAGCAAAGCACACCGGAAAATACGTCAACAGTCCGGAAACAGCCATCTTCAAGAAATCCAACACACTCTATGCGCTCCATCTGGCCCGTGTCAATATCGCTAAAGCCACACCCCGGCGTGCGATCGTCTGTGAAGGACAAATCGATGTCATCCGGTGTCACTCCTGTGGCTTTAATGTCGCAGTAGCCTCGCAAGGAACCGCCTTTACCGAAGAACATGTGGCACTGTTGAAGCGTTACGCCGATGCGGTGGATTTAGTCTTTGACAGCGATGCGGCAGGTGTCAAGGCGGCCCTTCGCACAATGGAGCTCTTTCTGACAGCCGGAATCCCCGTCCGCATTGTCACCCTGCCGCAGGGCGAAGATCCTGATTCACTCTTACGAAAGTCCGGACTTGAAGCCTTTCAGCAGTGCCTCAATGCAGCAGAAGACCCTGCACCCTTTCTCGTCCGTAGTTTGAAAGCGCAAGAACAGGCCCCCGAAGCGATGGAAGCCACCATTCGCATCGCACGGACTGCGGTAACGACGGTCGCCAATTGCCCAACACCTGTGCTGACGACACGCTTTTTGCAAGATGTCGCCCAGTTGCTGAATTTACCCTTTGACACCTTAAATCGCGACTTGGAAACGGTTCGTGAAGATGCCGCAGAAATCGCACGGCGGCGCGCGGAATTTCAGGCACAACAGGCGCCTGTCGCTATCGCACCTAAAGACACCTCGCCTACGCCTCCCCCTGCGGCGGAAGAAACGCTGTCATCGGATTTCACCGAAGCCGATTTTGACGCTGCCGAATACGTAGATGACTGGGCACTTCTTCCGGAGAATCAGGACGAGACCACAGTTGAGGCAGTCAACCTCAACGTATCGCAGAATCTAACCGAAGCCCTTTGCGAATTACTCGTCCATCACTTTACCGACAGTGACGTCATGGGATGTTTACTGCAACATTTACCACCGACCTTCGTGCGCCATCCCTTCGCAGCCAAATTGTATGACCTTGCAGTTGCGGCGACCCTTTCAAAGCGGCAGATTCTGGAACCCGACCGGAGTGATGCGGCCTTTAATACGTTTTTAGCCCAACACTTTGTGATGCCCGATCGGTGCAACTCCGGGAATGAGGAGATGACACCGCTCAGTTATGCGCAGGATTTGGTACGCCGATTCTGGTTGTGTGAATTTGAATATCGGGAAAAGCTGCTTGATCCAACCTCCACAGAAGCCTTTCAGTTGACATTGGACCGGAAACGGTTGCAATCCTTAGCGTGGGATGCTGCGGCACCTTTTATGAATGCGCTGGATCCGAAGTTCGCCGCTCCAGCCCCTGAACCGCAAGCCGTGTCAACGCCAATCGTGCAGGCTTCACCCGTCCCTGAAGATGCCGGGCACACGGCAGAACCTGACACCTTGCCGCCCGAAGCAGAAGTGACAGCAGAGCCCATGGAATGGTTGTCGGAAGACGATGAAGTGAATATCTATGACACCCTATGATGCAACTCTCTTTCCCGGGCGTGAGCGCTTGGAAACGTGGGGATTACAGCGTTGTCCCTTGACTGAACTATCGCGTTTGGAGCCGCTGGCAGCACGCTTCATCGCCTCTTTCACCTCGGAGCGGCCGGAGACGTTTCAGGTTTATCTTGACGACCCTGAAATGCTCACGACCTATGCACTCGTCTTCGCACCGCAAACGTATGTCCGCGTGGTAGAGGCATTGCGTGGTCTTTTGGCGCGATTGCCCGATTTTCCCAACCGGCCCTTACGGGTTTTGGATTTAGGTTCAGGAATCGGGTCTGCCGCACTTGCAGCCACCGACTTCCTTACGCAACAGACAGGAATGCCACCGGAAGTCACCTGTGTTGATTGGTCTGAAGCTGCATTGCAAGCCGTGCATGAACTCTTGCCTGGAGCAAAAACTCAAAAGGCAGACTTGCGAACCTTCCAAC
>JAFTHG010000106.1 GCA_017457555.1 Kiritimatiellia bacterium
AAGTCTTGGCTTTCGTTTGGTAAGGAGGAGCAAGGAATATGTCAAGAATAGGAAGATTACCAGTTGAAATCCCAAATGGGGTTACAGTTACTGTTGACAGCGATATATTCCTTATAATAACAAGCAATCACGCCCTCTGCAAGTCCGGAAGTGCAGAAAACGCAAAAAAGATTGAAAAATCGGGCTTTTTTCACCACATCCCCACACTTCCATCATCGCAAAACGGCCGACCTGCGCCAAAAGAAAGCCACTGCAAAAAAACAAAAAATCCGCCGTTAAGCGGATTTCTGACCGGAAACACCGGTGATAAAACTGGCGGAGAGGGAGGGATTCGAACCCTCGGTATCTCTCGCGAAATACGGCGATTTAGCAAACCGCTGCCTTCGGCCACTCGGCCACCTCTCCAAAAGGGTACTCTCGCACCAAAAGTGAACGCATAATAGCAAACCACCCTACTCCCTGTCAAACGCTATTTTCAAACACCCCAAAAAATAAAAGCGCCCGGCACCAAGCACGGACGCTTTACAAGCACGGTTCAGAAGCAAATCTTAAGAAGTCATCTCTCCAATGACACCATTCCGCTCTACTTCCAAACCGACCATCGCGCGATCTTATTCTGCCGAAGAAGAATAGTCCTTCAGCGTTTCCCACGGCTTCAAACGAAGAATGCCCTTCGTCTTATCAATGAGAATCGGCTGATCTTCCTGGAGCTTCAGACCTGTCACATTAGCAGGATAGCCCACCACTTCGCAATCCACCGTAGAGAAGATATAGAAGTAGTTCGTAACCTTATACTTGTAGGCGACGCCTAAGAGCGCATCAGCCTTAGTCTTTTCGCACGCTTCATACGTTGCGGCGGACTTTGCCTTCTGGACGGCGCGATCGGTCGGGAAGAATGCAGGGAAACCCGGCACTTCAGCATACTTCGCATCACCCGAAACAAAGAGGCTGAACCACACCTGTGCACTGCCATGAGCAGTCGTACGTTCATTTGAAATCTTCCATTCCGTGCGATAATTCGGGGCATGCCCGGCAGACGGCGAGGCCAAAGCCTGCGTATCGCGCTCGGTATGATAAGAGACGCAGCCAGTTAAAACAGCCAGTACAAGACCAGCCAAAACCATCACTTTTTTCATTTTCTACTCCTTTTGTTGACTAAGCCAAACTCACCTTCCGCAAATACACATCCACGGTTCGGCAAGCATGACTACAGACTACACCTTTCCCTCACTTTTGTCAAATCAAAGCTTACACAACCACGCGCAGCTCATTCACACCTCACCGCACCCCCACTTCTCCGTGCCATTTGGCAGAGCACATTTGCAGAGAGCCGCAGATTGGCTGTGCCCCTCTCACTCCTCCTCGTTTATCACCGCACCCATCCTCCGCGCACACGCAGCTCATTCACCAGCACTGCTCCCTGTTCCTCCGCGCTTGCGCGGTTCATTCACCCGCAGGGTGTCCTTTACGCTTCCATCGCTCGCCTATCGAGATGATAGCACAGGTGTGGCGTTCTGGCAAATCGCGTGAGCGGTAGTGCGGAAAGTTATCAACATTTTTAAGGCGAGAAACCGGCATTTTTAAGCCAAATTATCAGCGAAAATGCCACTCAATTTCAGCGAAACTAAAGGGCAATTTCGCTGAAATTGCACCCTGTCTTTCAGCGAAATTAGACTTATTAACAGGTCAAATCGGGTTGATAAGTCGGGCAGATTACACCGAAGAAGCCGCTGTAGACGCCTTCATTTGAGGTGATTTTCAGCATAAGTCCCTGCGCTTCAAAGACTTACAGCAAAAAGCGCATCTCTTCAAAAAGAGCTCTTTTCAGGTCAAAACGCGCCAAAAGCGCCTCCAAACCCACGCCATCAAAAAAAGTTTTCAACAAGCCCAAAACCGACACCCAAAAGCAAAAAACCGCCAAACCTGCGTCAAGTCAGTAGCAACGCCACCGTGGTGCGTGCACTCGCACGGCCCACTTTAAGGGGCACATCACACGTTGCAAATGGCACCGGCCCTGAAGGAGCGGCAGATACCCTTTCATCCCTTTTATCCCTGTCATCCCTAAAATCTCTACCCATCGCTGAAACGTCTCGCACGAAGCCTCTCCTCATAAAACCCAAAGGGATAAAAGAGATGAAAACGATAAAAGGAAGCACGTGACACTCCCTTTAGGTCTTCTAAGCGTAATAGGCCCTCCAGCACACAAAAAAAATGCCGTCAGGCTGTCTCGGACAGCGTGTGCAGCATTTCTTTTGCGTCTTTGCGGTAAAAAGTGTCTTATTCGGATTGTAAGGTATGCGCTTGGTGTCAGGGGCAGTCGGCTACAAAGGCGCGCAGGAGTGCGGCCATGCGCGGTTTGGCGGATTCGGTTTCGGCCAGCACTTCTTCGTGTACGAGGGTGGAGGCGTGCAGTCCGGCGGCCATATTGGTGATACAGCTCAGGGCTGCCACGCGAATGCCGCCTGCATGTGCCATAATCGCTTCCGGGACGGTGCTCATCCCCACGGCGTCTGCGCCGAGAATGCGGTAGGCTCTGATTTCGGCCGGGGTTTCATAGGAGGGACCCGGCGCAAAGACGTAGATGCCCTGGCGGATGGTGTCGCCTCCATGGCGCAGCAAGATTTGCGAGAGTTCCGGGTCGTAGACGTGGGTCATATCGGGGAATCGGGTGCACCACTCGGCATCATGCGGTCCACGCAAGGGATTAATGCCTGTCAGATTGAGGTGGTCGGTCAGCACCATCAGGTCTCCGGCGCGGAAGGAAGCATTGATGCCACCAGCGGCATTGGTAATGAGAAGGGTCTGAATGCCCAACGCTTTGATGAGGCGGATGGGATAGATAATCTGCTCCAGTGAACAGCCTTCGTAGTAGTGACGGCGGCCACTGAATACCAGAACGCGCCGCCCTGCCAGCGTCATCAGCAGCAGTTCGCTCCGATGCCCCACCACAGATGCCGCACCAAAGGCGGGCAAATCGGCATAAGGGACCACGGCATGCACGGCTTCTGGTTCAAGGACTTCGCCCCACCCCGATCCCAAAATCAGCGCACAGTCAATGGGGTATTCACGAAAAGCCGCAGGAAGAAAGGCGACATCTACTGTTGCCATCGCGCGTTTCCTTTGTTGTTAAGGGGATTATTCTTCAGATTCCAGAGTGGTTTCGTCCGTCTTGGAGGGCGCAACCGAGGGCACCTCTGCAAGCGATTCGATCACTTCCACCGGCACACCGGGTGCCACCAACTCAAAGAGTTTTTCCGCATTCCAGTTGGTCAAACGGAAACAGCCGCGGGATTCTGGGCGACCTACGCTGTTAGGCTTCGGCGTACCGTGGATACCATAGCCCGAGAGCGTGAGACCAATCCAACGGCTCCCCACAGGATTACGCGGACCCGGCGGCACCACCATCTTACCCACGCTTGGATCCTGACCGTAGTTGGTGGGATCGTAGGTGTAATTCGGCGCAGGGGCCATATTTTTGACGTGCAATACACCTGCTTCCGGCAGGTGAGCGCGTTTACGTGCGATGGAACATGGGAAGCGTAAGCGCATGACACCCTCGGCATCGTAGCCGGCCAAGACACATTCCTTTAACGCCACCACAAGGCGAGCCGGTTTTTCAAGCGCAGCCTGACGTACATTGGGCACGGTCAACGTTGTACCAACCGCCAAATCCTCCGGCCAGTTGATGATTGCAGGATTCAGACGTCGCAAGGTGCGTTCAGAGGTGTGGAAACGTTCTGCAATGCAAGCGCCCAGCGATTCATAGCCCAACAATTTCATTTTCGCGCGGTCAGCCCAAGTGGCCGGGAGCGGACCTGTGACCAAAGCCTGATCCTCTGCCGTAATGGTATAGCGGATTAACGCCTCCGGCATCGTAGCAATATCCACATAAAGCGGCACATCCACCCATGCGGTTTGACGGCGACCCTGCGACCGTTGCCACGCACGCATCGCATCCAGTGAGCCATCACCCCACACACCATCAATGACACCGCAAGAGAAATTATAGCGATCCAGGAAGATTTGCAACATTAACACTTCGCGATCATACGCCTTTGGCGGACGCAAAGCATGGGGACAATTCGGCTCCACATCTACCATCGGAGCAACAATCACCTCCTCATGCGTGAGCATTTCGGTTTCAGGCACAGCAGGAGTTGACGGCTCGGGGATGGAAGCTGGCGAAGTTGGCGCAGCAATGGGCGGATTGGGGGCTTCGGTTGGAGCAGAAGAGAGTGCCGCAGATGACGGCTTTACAGGAGAAACAGGCTTAAGAGAAGGATTTGTTTTTACGGAAGGTGCTGGTTTAGCCGGAAGCATCTCGGCTGGTTGAGCAGGAGGAAGAGGCTGTGGCGTGGCACTATCACGCTTCGCAAGTGGCGGCGTATCGTCCGCCGTTTCAGGCACATCCTCAATTACAATTTTAAATGGGAGTTCTTCATCTTCAAGAGGTTCGGGCGCAGGAAGTGGCGTTACCGGGGTCGCAAGCGGAGGATTCGCTGTCGGAGATCGTTCAGGGGGAGCCTCATCTGCAAGAGCAGGAATGGTAAAGGTGGCTAAAGCAATAAGCAAAAATATACATTTCATAGGCTTTAAAACTCCTTATTGCGATATTGTAGCACACTCACACCCATTCTGCGCGTCCATCCACGCATACACCGGATTGGGACGAGGCTTCAAACGCAAGTTTGTCTGAACAACTGAAAAAAGCAACACTTTACAAACACAAACTGCAGATGACGTTTCGCTGAGCGCCAAAATAATAACACGGCACACTACAAACACAGAAACACCGACTGCACATAACATTTCTCTTAACGGCAAACAAACAAATCGTTATTCCTCAGGCAATGTTTCAATGGACGGATAGAACGTTTGCCTGAACACAAACAAACAAAGCAGCACGCTGGCAGAATATCAACCTCTGTGCTATCCATTGTTTATCTAAACAGCAAACAAACAAATCGTTATTCCTCTGGCAATGTTTCAATGGACGGATAGAACGTTTGCCTGAATACTAAAAACAAAGCGGCACACCGTTTTGGGTGTGCCGCTTGTGTTGACGAGCAGGAGTTCTGCTTATTCGAGGGTCGTTGCCAGAGGTGCGGCCGAGAGGATGACCTTGAAGAAGGTGGCCTGTTCGGTCGTACCATCAGCCTTGGTGATCACCGTGCTGGAAGCCGGGATTTCAACGGCCGGAGTCTGCGTGCCGGAAACCTTCACTTCTGCAAGCTTCGTCCAAGTACCGCCGAGTGTTGCGGTGCCGTAGACAGCGTATGTTGCAGCAGTGTTGTTACCTTCTGCGAAGACTGCGGTGAGGTCATAGACCGAACCATCCGTGCCGACTGCGGAATCCACCGTCCATGCGAGCGTCACCGCGTCACCGCTGTAGGTGATCGTGCTGACGGTCAAGCCATAGCTGGTGATACCCTGCTGAATGAGTTCCAGTGCCGTTTCATTGCCGAGGAGATCCAACAATTCCTTCGCGGCAGCCATATCTTCCACGCCTTCGATCTTCACCGCGCCATTGGCATCAGGCGTACCTTCCACGTTCAAGCCGTAGAGCTGTGCACCATAAGCCGTGAGGGCGAGCTGACCATTGGCATTCGTCGTCCAAATGGCGGAGGAAGCCGTCAAGTTAGTGTACGAACCCGTGAAGACATTGCACCAGCCACTGTTTTCAGTACCATCATCGAAGAAGGAACCGGTGTTCTGCTGGCCATTCTGGAGCCATTCCCAAGCATCAGAGAGCTTATCATTATCGGTATCCACATCCTGGATGTAGAATTCAACCTGATAAGTCATACCGCTGCTCTGCGGGGTGACTGCGAGCGGATCGAAGTAGAAGCCGCCGACAGCGTCCAGACCCTGAGCTGCATAGCCCCACGGTTCCCACGTATCGCGCTTGCCGTTACCATTGAGGTCGAAGTAAGCCATCAGATAGACCGGCTTGCTTGTGGCAAGACCGCGCAATTCCACATCGAAGCGAGTCGAGAAGAATTCGCCATCTTCCTTATCCTTGACCATCTTGACGCAACGGTTGAGAGCGGCGACGGTGGCATTGTCTGCATCGTAGACCAGCTTATCAGTGGTCGAAGCAACAGGGTTGCCATTGAAGGAACCGGAGTAGTGAGCTTCCACAACCAGATTCTGGTAATCGAAGTCTTCTGCGGTCTTCAAGACGCCATTGTAGCGTACTTGCGCACGGACATAGTAGGAATCCTGTGCATTGAAAGTGGTATCCTGAACGGCACCTTCAATTTCAGCGAGGGCAGCGTCACCGGAAGCATTCAACTGGAGGTTGAAGTTACCCGTGAGCGTGGTTGCAGAGCCACTGTACGGCTGGAGCTTCAAGGTATAGGTGTAAGCACCGTCACCAAAGACCGTATCGCGGGCAGCATTCAATTCGCCCACGCCGCGCGGCAGCTTGTAGCTGTAGACAAACTGTTCCACAGCGCCCGTACCGGAAGCGGTTGCAGTCGGGGTGACCCCACGGATGTCATCATCAGAGAAGACAACCTTGTTCACCGGATTGCCTGCGCCATCAGCCGTCTTGGTGATGGTGAGGCCGAATGCCGGCACCTGAACGTTGCACTTCCATTCAAAGGTGATATCTGTGTTGTGCAAATAAGCACCACCGGCAGGAGCTACGAGAGCCGTGCTGGCCGCATCGAGCGAACCAAATACGTTGGTCACCACAGCGATATTGTAGTAGAGCCACGTTTCGTGGTTGCCCAACTGCGTTTCCGGCAACAGGTAAACCTTGTAGGAAGCGGCCACCTGATTTTCAGCCTGCGAACGCGGCAAGCCGGTCTTCGTCTCAGCATTACCGAAGATTTCGTCTTCCGAGAGGTAAGGCTTGTTCACATTGAACTGCTTGCGGTAAACTTCCACACCCGGATCTTCCTTCGTCGTGGTCTGACCGATATTTTCATATGCGGTGAGCAAGAGCCAGTAATTCTGCTCGCTGGCGAAGTAAGACGGATTGAGCGGCTTCTGCGTGCTGGGGTTGATAATCGAGGAAAGATCACCGGAGATTTCCGTATTGGTGTCATTTTCCGTCATCAACACACCGAGAATCGAAGCCACATCCAAGCGGACTGCGCCGGGAGGTGCCTGTTCCGAGAGTGCCACGTGCAACACTTCATTGATGCGGTCGAAGCCCACATCCACATCGTGCTGGTCGGGAATACCGGCAGGTTCGCCTTCATCCCACTTACCATCAGCGTCAAGGTCAGCGAAGACGAAGAAGTTATTCAGACCTTCCTTCATGTAACCCGAATCCGGATTCACGAGCGTGAAGGTGTTGGACTTGCCAGCCACCACGCCGTACTTGTAGGAAGCCACACCCACGAATTCGGTACGATTGTACATCGTGAGGTTACCTTCGTCATCCAGCGTATAACCACGGTCAGACCAGATTTCTTCATCGCTGAAGTCAATGAAGTATTCGCCGGTGCTGTAGTTGATAGTACCGGCCTTACGGCGGTCATAACCATTCGCAACGGTCTTACCTTCTTCATCGGTCCAATAGACCGGTTCCAGACTGTAGAGGTCTGCCACATTGTTATTCGTGGTTGTGTCACTCAAGATGTTGAAGTAGAGGTAATCCTTGTCCTTTTCTTCATCATCATAAGGAGAATCCACAGCCATGCGCGTGAACTTGATCTTCAACGAACCGGGAGCGATGTTACCAATGTGGAGATAGCCCGACATTGTGCCACGCTTCCAGGCACCGATTTCGTGTTCAACCGTTTCCTGCTCTTCGTTTTCACCCAGTGCGAGCGGCAACTTGAAGGTTGCGTCAGGAGCAGAGTTGTTGTTCTTGGCGGTGTACGTGTGCACCACGATCTTTGCATTGGCGGTAGCGTTGGTGTACACATTCTGGTCACCGAAGTAGTCCACCGTGATCTGCAATGCAGGCTTCGGCATTTCAAGCGTAATCTTGCCCGTCTGCGAGATGCTGGTTGCAGCATTCGGGTTGGTCGAGTGATAACCGGAACGGAAGTTGGCGCGAGCTTCAGCGAAGTTGCTCCAACCATCACCATCTGCATCGCGCATTGCGTCATGCAGGTCCACCGTCAGGCGTTCGGTGCGATTCGAAGCTTCCCAGTGATCTTCCATGAAGTCGTTGTCCGTGTAGAGCAGACCGAAGGTCGGCGCACCACGACGGAACCACATCGGGATCTGATAGTCGGAGACACCATTACCCACGGTCGAGAACTTCAAGGGGTTGGCGCTGGCGAGATGTTCAGCATAGTTGGTGAGGAAGTCACCATCCTGATCGCCGTGCGGGCCATTGACACCAGCAGGATCTTCCGGAGCAAGACCGTAGTAGTTTTCCCACCAGTTCGGCATACGATCACCATCAGAATCCTTCGTCTGACCATTGGCGATGTTCTGTTCCAACCAGTAAGCGCCCTGCGAATACTGCTTGTCATTCAACTTATCACCCGTATCAGCCTTCGGCGTATCCTGATGACGGAACCAATTCGGACCTTCCGTCACAGACTCGCTATCCGTCTTACCGGCAGCAGGGTCAGTCGTCGGCGAATTATCCCATGTTTCGAAGTCATACTTCGCAAAGACGTCACCGTAGATCAAGAGATCTGTCGGCACCTGCGTTGAGAATGCCGGACGCACCTTGTAGTCCTGGAGGTCAAAGTAGATCGTACCATGATAGAGATAGGCGTAAGGATTGCCCACAGTCTTCACGCTATAAGCAGGTTCAAAGGAGATCTGCTGACCGGCGCGGTAAGGCGACCAGTAGAAGGAGTCGGCGACCTTCAAGTTCTCAGAGGAACCCGAGGGGAATGTCAATTCCGGAGAACCATTGTTCAACGTCATTGCCATGTAGCGGTAAACCTGATCACGTTCCACATCAGCGATTGGCAAGTGAGCCACGGTGTTGTGGGCCATCGGGACAAATTCCGAAAGCGGACCCTTAGCACCATCACCTTCCTTGTACTGCGTACTACGGAGATTCGGAGCCGCCTGCAAGGTGTAATAGGAGGTGAAGAGGTCGGTTTCAGCCGGCATATTGGCAGCAGTGATGCGAGCATTGCCTTCTTCCCCTGCTCCACCCAAGGTGTCACGGAAGCCTTTACGACGATACATAAAGGAACCGGGCACAGTAGCATCGCCTGTGAGCTTTTCGCCGGGATAGCGTTCCCACGCCGTGTCAGCTGCCGTTGCAGGAGCCGAAGTTGTTGCAGCTTCGCGCGAACCTGAGAGGAGATCGTTAAAGGTGTAGATCGCCAAAGGTTCAGCAGGCGTATTGGCCTGATAGTAGCCCATACCATTGTAACGTGCGATAAAGGCATTGTTGCGGAGCATCAGGAGTTCGCTCTGCGTCAAAGCACGGGCACGAGCATCTGCAATCTGAGAAGCGGTACGTGCACCATTCCAAATACGTACTTCATCAATGAAGCCCTTGAAGGAATTGGTGAAGTAATCAGCGTAGGTCTTCTGATCTTCCGGATTACCGAGAGATGCCGTCCAAGCCTGAGCAGGTGTAGCACCAATCATGAGCGGAGCCTTGCGGTAAGAGAAGCGACGGACATCACTATCTACCGTGCTCTTCACCGAAAGAACGCCATTTGCCGGAATCAAACCGCTGGTCTGCGAAGCAGATTCAACGCCATTCAGAACGAGTGTCAAACGCGTTCCATCGTAGGTGACCGCAACATGATTCCATGCGTCAGCTGCAATCGTCTGACCAGCAATCACTTCAGGAGAAGCCTGAGGAGCTGATTCCGTGCCATCGGTATTCGTACCCGAACCAGTGTAGTAAGCAAACGGACGGAATGCCGCGCCATCCTTACGGAGGCCCAAGACGAAATTGTGACGGAGCGCACCAGCGGTATCTGCACCATCATTGAAACGCCACGGGCGGTCAATCAAGATGACTTCATTGGTTGCCTGATCTGCATCGGGCTTGACCCAGCATTCTACCGTGAAAGTGGTCAATGCCTGAGGACCAAACTGCGTATCAGCCATCGTCTGCAAGACACCTTCGCCACCGAAGTAAGCCGCCTGCTGACGGTCAGGGGTGCGAAGCGTCTGAGGATCGCCACGGAAGATGGAGTTAGATGTCAATTCCACCACATCGCTAACACCATCACCATCCGTATCATAACCTTCGTTCACTTCATACGGGAAGAGCGAACCATTCGTGCCAGGGAAGTCATCCCCTGCCACAAGGTGATAGGTGACAAAGGTGTCCGGAGCCATGCCCGCTGCTAACTTGTACTGCGGATTGACTCGCGTATAGAAACGCGACACAAAGGAGTTCACGTTAACAGGGTCCGTCATCCAGAGCGCAGAGGGGTCTGTGCCATAGTGAGCCGGAGCCGAAGTCACCGGGTTCACGGCTTCTTCGCTGTTGAGGAGACCATCGCCGTCCGGATCTGCGAAAGGCACACCCGCCATCCACGGATAAGTATAGTAGTCAAAGCCCGTAACGGCCGAAATTGAGGAGGCCAAGTTACCAAAGCCATTTGTGATTGGCGAAAGAGCACTCGTGACCACAGCAGGATTACCAGCCTGGGCGGCATAAGCCGTCTTCAAGCGGTCAACGCCTGTGTAATCCAAGAAGTTATTCTCTTCGGCAGCATTCAGGAAGTCACCGAGCACCGGGTTCAAGCCATGGAAGATTTCAAAGTAGTCATCCATACCATCAAAATCGGTATCAGCGACCAAGGGAGAGGTCGTCAACATCGTTTCAGCAGGAGAATCCCAACCCGGGAAAGCTGCTGCACCGAGAGGCGACAGCGCACCAATCGACAAGATCGGTACACCGAGAACGGTGCTGCCACTATCAATCTTGTCCTTACGTTCTGCAAACGGCGACATTGCGCCATGCCATGCGACCGGGCCGTAGAAGTTACCGGAATCAATATTCCAGACACCTCCATTGAAGCCACGCACCGCAGTGCGATAGTGTGCCTTGAGCAACGGATTCGTTGCATTCCAAACAGCTGCTTCATAGGCTGTCATATCCGCTGCTTGAGCAGAGGTGTAATCCGTATCATCCGTTAACGTGTAGGCACCATTTGAACGTACTGTCACTACCGCATAGGCTGGATCAATCGCAGCGATCGAATCTGCCTGGAAGAAGGTTGCGACCAACGTTTTCAAAATCTGATTCTTACGTGCAGCCCAGATGGTCTGCGTGTCACCGCCCTGCTTCAAGAGATCAGCCAAGACAGGCTGCATATCCGTGCCCGATTCAAGGGTTGCCAACAATTCATCAATGTTGGCAATCAATGCGCGAATCTGACGAATCGTGCAGTCACGATAGGCTTGTTCATCGTAGCCCATCATACCGGAGGCCACCGTTGGAACAGAGAAGGAGCCCAAAATACCGTCTTCAACCGAAAGGTTCGAACCAAACGGCGAGCAGGAGAGCAAACGCTTCCACGCCATATCCAATTCTGCAAACGATGTTGCAAGTGCCTGAACGCGCGATGCCACCAACAGACCATCCAACGACGTTAATTTGTCAATGTCAGCAGAGGTCAATTTGTAGTCGGTCAATTCCTGAAGCGTCGGGAACGCAATCGTGCTCGTCCAATTGTAATTGTATGCTTCCGTGATAGCAGCGGCATAGTTTGCCTTAACCATATCACGTGTCGGCGACCCGATCGGCCACGCCTGTGTGTATGCAGGGTCAAAGGACGCAATCGACTGTGCCATCAGCGGAACAAGCGCATTCTCTGCATCCATGACGTACGTCGTCGTATCTCCATTGATGAACGTATGACTTTGTCCCATCATGAATTCAAAGGAGGACACAGCTCCGGGATTTGCCAAATCGGTTGCTGCATTGTAGCAGTCCGGCAAAGTCTTCCATTCCATCGGATTAGCGCTAATCGTCGCGTTCTGCAATTCACCAGGAGATTCCAAGTAAATGCGTGCCATATCCGGCGACAAGTCATAGCGGAGGTGACGCAAGGTTGCCGTCAAATATTCCTGATAGTTGGTTAAACCATCACCATCGCCATCCAAATCATAGTCCGACATCCGCTTAAACGCATCATCAGCACCGGCGCGCGTCGGATCCGGAGCTTCGGTGTAGCACACCGTCACACCGTTCAGGACATACGTGAATTCTTCATCTCCGGCACTCAGGACCGGCGGTTTTCCATAACGGTATTCCCATGCATCGGACATACCATCGCCATCCGTATCGGCATCGTTTGGATCGCAACCGCCACCTGCAATATACGTTCTGGCAGACGTGATTGGTGTACCATACTGGAAGCGCGTGCTGCCTTCGTCACCATCCCAGAGACCATCAAAGTCGGTATCCGGATTCCAAGGATCTGTCGGAGCCTTTTTATTAGTCCAGCCGGTTTCGGCACCATAGGCATATTCCTGAGCTGTCGTCAAACCGTCACCATCGGGATCAGAGGCACCATCCTGCTGAGGCGAGATCGCATGCGGACGTGCGTTCACATAGAGTGCCCAACCATCCGGTACACCATCATCATTGGTATCAGCCTTTACAGGCGAAGAGGCAATCTTTGTCCAATCGCCACGCTTGAGCGCAGAGTTGAATTCTTCACGAGAAACAAAGGGTTTTGTGCGGAGACCGCTGTACTCATTTACAGCCGTCTTTGAATTGAAACCGAAGGCACGATAGACTTCGAAGTCACGCAAGAAACGGAACTCCGGCGTCATCTGCAGGAAGATTGGCTTTTCAGCAGCCCAAGCCGTCACCTTTGCTGCAACGGTATCATCCCACGCAAGGGTCTTTTCAACATTGGCTTCCTTGCGGTCGTCCACATCTGCGGGTTCAACTCCGAAGAAGCGCAATGCATTGGACTCAACGTCATAGTATGCCACCATCGCGGTGAGTTCCGGATCATCCTGATCCTCGTACGTCACCTTGAACAAGTGGTGATAGTCCGGATAGAGCAAGACAGGGGCATGCGCAAAAGCGTCACCATCAGGGTTCTTTTCCGCATCATTCGGGTTGGAAGGATCCACGATGTTGAACGGATCCAAACCATATTTAACTTCCCAGCCGTCAATCATCCAGTCGTTATCGGTATCGCAGTCAATCGGATTGGTACCGATCGCCAATTCTTCCGCAATCGACAAGCCGTCATTATCCAAATCGCCATAATCACGGGCATTCAACTCTGCAAAGGGGTCAAAGGCTTCCATCACCTGTTCAACAGGGATTGTTTCCCAGTAGTTCCCCTTACCGTGCGAAGCATTGCCGGCATGTGGCAGAATTTCATACTGAAGAGCGTCAACACCGGCATAATCCGCATCATTTTCCGGAGCACCATAGAAGCCTGCAGTGGTTGAATCCGGATCATATTCTGCACGGAAGCGGCGGCCCATGGTGAACTGTTCGGTGGTGCCATAGCGACCGTCGGTGTTGATTTCCTTGCGGTTACGCAAATCAATGGCCGGCCAAAGGGCGGTATTCAACTGAACACCGGCATCATTCTTATAGACCGAGCCGTAAGCGATACGCGATGCGTAGTACCAGAAGTAGTATTCGGCTGCGTTAGGCACGCCGTCACCATCGGTATCAGTCGGGGCACCATTGCCTGAGACTGGGAAGCGGTCCAACCAAGAGGTCAAGCGGGGATCAAAGACATCCTTGGCATTCTTTGCACGCTTGAAGGGTTCGTCCAAAAGCATACCTGCAACGGCGCGAGCATCCACAAAGCGATAAGCACCGCCATAGGTTGCGCCGGTGTAGGCATCCACATTACCTGCCATTGCGGCGTCAGCCTCAGCCTTTGTGGTGAAGGGGAAGATGGCACCAGCTTCGGTCGAGACCAACGTCCATACGTCTTCAGCATCGCGAACACCCCACTGATCGTAGGTGTAACGGAAGGCTTCATAGTCAGGCGAAGCGGGATTGACACACACCATCATCGTGTTGGCTTTGTACTTCCCTGCCCCAGCCTTGATCGGATAACCGGCATCATCAACGACGCAAGCCCAGTCACCATCAATCGTTGCGGTGTCATACGGAATCTTATTAGCTTCGGTCAATGCTACTATCACACCAGCCACAGGCGAAACGACCTGCGAGAAGAGGCGGACCTGATTCCAAGCGGGCGTGAAGATGCCATTTGCGAGCGTACCAGCCTTTACAATGCCATCGGCTTCTTCAGGGTGCATGAGCACGACCCAAGCCGGCATCGAGAGCCAATTCCCTTCACCGTCTGCAGCATTCAGGGCGTCATCGCGACCACGGATACGCGTCTTGTAACCGAAAGGTGCCGAACCATCAGTCATTACACAGGGACCTGCACCGCTGTAAGTCAAGCGACCATCCGAAGCGCCAAAGCGATAGGCAGCATCACCACCGCCGAAACCGGAGCGCGGCAAGTATTCCATTGCACCCGGAGAAGCCGTAGCCACCGAGGTACCTTCAATCAACGAGGTGCGAGCGGTTTCGCCCATGTGGCTGAGAATCCAGCCATCCGGCACACCGTCCTGATTGTAGTCACCGAGTTCATAAAGGTAAGGCTTGTAGCTGTCTTTGCTCCGCGTTGTGATCGAGTCACCGGGGAGATATTCTGCTACGAAGATTGCAGAGAGCTGGATATCCTGCCACTTGGTCGGGTCTTCTGCTTCGCCGTCCTTGACATAAGCACGGTTGAAGGAGAGGATTTCTTCATAGCGGCGATATTCTTCTGTAGCGCCCGTCGGCAGGAGGCCTTCAAAGTCGCTATTGGCGGACCACTTATAGAAGAAGGAGTCGCGCGAATCCGAGAGACCTTTGTAGCGATTCAAGGTTGCGGCATCACCGGGATTGGCCAGGAGATAACCTGCCGGGAAGGGCTTTGCCATTACGGTGAGCAGGGTGTTGCCACCGCTCTTGGAGAGCGCATTGGAGGTATAGGTGGAGCCAAAGGTCCAGTTGGCCAGCGAATCGGCACCGTTATCCCAGAGGATGTAACCGGAAGTCGGGAGCGTCGGGTTGTAAATGGTGTTGAAGATGAAGTTCTGCGCGGTGTCCAGAGCCAGAGTGCCCTGCTGCGAAGCCTGCATCTGCGAGGAGTCAATCACCGTAAACGTCCATGTCGGAGCGGCGCCACCGGTGTAGGTGTGCGTGAAGGTGTAGGACTGTGTATCCAGCGTGCGGTCCACAATCGGGAGATCCTTGTCCGGGCCGGTGCCGTAGCTGGTCTTGAGTGCAGCATACTTGGCTTCCCACGCGGCTTTACCCAAGAGTGCAGCCATGCGCTTTTCATTGGCGAGCAAGACGCTGCTCGAGGTGCCATCACCATAGTTCAACATGAGCACGAGGTAATCGCTCTTGGTATCGGCCACTGTGAAGGTGAAGGAGGCGGCAGAACCAGTGGCGGCATTCGACGGAGCCGAGGCGTTGATGATCGTCGGGACGCGGTTGGTCACCATCGGCATGATGGGGGCACATTCATCCAGAAGACCGGTTACTTCACCGGCAGAGTTGCAGCTCTTGGCAATGAAGAAGGCTCCGGCGAGCTTCACCGGGGTGGCAGAGCCTGCCACATTGACTTCGCACTGCAGGAGACCTTCATTCAGTGCGTAATCGTTCAAGCAAGCGACATAAAACTTGACGCTTGTTTCGCCAGCGGGCACTGTCACGCGCAATTCAGCCGAAGCATTCGGCATGACGCCCCCACCCTGCGACTGCAAGGAGGCATAGCTGGCAATCAAATCATAGGCTTTCACCGGCTGACCATCTGCATCGGTCAGACCAACCACGGTGGCGGTCTTGTCAATGCGGTGGGTATAGGTTTCATCGGTTGGGAAGATCAAGAAGGAGCGCGGATCTTCGGAGGCCGGCACCGTGAGGGTGTATTCGAGCACGGAGTAGGTACCTGCGGCCTGACCTGCGGCTGCATCGGCAGGAGAATAGTATTCCACGCCGGAGGGGCCGGTCTTTTCGCTGGCCATCAACGTGATGTTTTCACGCTTCGGCGTCGAGGTCACCTGGATGTAGAAGGGTTTTTCGATGGTGCCTGTGGCGTTGGCGCTTTCCAAAGCCGGCACGCGAACGCGGTAATAGGATTCTGCGCTGGAGTCGGTGGCGCCGATGGAGAGCTTCACTTTGCAGGTACCATTTGCCGAGATCGGCACATAGTAGCGTTCAAAGGCTGCGTTGGCATCGTTGTTTGCCGAGATCAGTTCAATCGAGGCGTAGAGTGTGCCGTAATCGGCGAGTGCATCTGCACCATTTTTCTTGATGGTGAAGGAGGCGGTTTCGCCGGCACCGAGGGTTACAATGCCGCCATCAACAGCAGCACCTGTCAAATTTGTGTAAGCGGCCTTCAAGCCTGCGGTCGGGAGGGTGAAGTTTTTCTTCGTGAGGCTGGCGCTGGTCACGGTGTAACCGGGCGCAGCATTTGGCACGGGAGAGGCTTCCACCGTGTAGGTGTCGTAGGCATAGGTCTTTGCGGTGGCGGCATTGTCACGGCGCACACCGTAGCAGAGGCGCACTTCCTGACCCACCAGTGCAGCAGGAATGCTGACCATGAATTTCTGACCGGAGAATGCGGCATTGTTCAAGCCCGAGACTTTCGCAGCGAGGGTATCGGGGAAAGCTGCGGCGGTGGTGGCATCGTTGTCGCCTTCCTTGATGGTGGCATTGTCCGCAGTCATCGCCGTCACGCCTACATTATAATAGGTGCCGTTTGCATCTTCCACCCAGAAGTAACCCTTGGAGTAAAGGGCCGAGGAAGTCAGCACCGTGCGTGTGGCGGTATCCGGAGCGATGGTGGTCACGGTAACGGGGACCAAGCCGGCATACAGCAATCCGCTGTTGTTATCATCGGCATCACCCACGGTAAAGGTGTAGCCGCTCACCGGAATTGCTGCGCCAGTATCTGTTACAGCGCCTGCGGCACCCTGCATAACGGTGTCGCTCAGGTTCACGCTGCCACTGATTGGACCGGTGGAGGTATCGATAGCCGTCAGTTTCAAGCTCTTCACGTCACCGCCGAAGGCCGGAGCCCCTGCATCCGTGGTGGCCCACGTGATGTTGGTGCTCATATCGCCGGGGCGCACCACATAGGTGAAGCGCAAGGTATCCGGATCTGCACCAGGGCCCACATAGTATGCCACTGCGGTGGGTGTCTCTTCTGTGGATGCCGCTTCGGTGCCGGCAGCCAACTTGGAGGACATCCCCTTCAACGGCATATCCAGGAGCAGGTACGGACGAGCTCCGCTGGTAGCGTCAAATGAGTTACTGGTGAGTTCCCACGTTGCGGAGACGTCTTTTAACTTCACATCGAAGTAGACTTCCGTAGCAACGGGATACTCAGTGTTGGTGGGCACTCGCTTTGTAATCGATTCAATACGCACATAATTATTAAGGTGCGTTGTCTCGGCAGCGGTGGCAGCCCATAACTGACCTGCGCTGAATGCGCAGAACAATGCGGTCATTGCGACCAGGAGCTTCTGTTTTCTTTTCATACCGTATGACCTCACTTCGGGGAGGGTTTTGTTGAAATGGTGAATGAAATCCGTACTTATTGACCGTCAGCGGCTTTGGCTGGTGCCAGAGGGATGCCGGTCTTCTTTGCTAAATCCTCAACAGTAGGCGCATTCAACACCGGCTTTTCAGCAGGCGCGGATGACGTCTTTTTTGCCGCAGCAGCCTCTGCACGGGTCGGCAAACCTGCCGCCTTGGCCTTGGCATCTGCTTCAGCAAGTAACGCATTGTAGCGCTCATTGTCGGCATTCATCCGGTCACGGATAACCGCCATATTCGCCAAACGCTGGGCCTCAGCCTCAGCAGCGGCAGCGCTACGCTTCTCCAAAAGGGTCTGATAAGGGGGATACTTGGCCAATTCGTCTTCCAGCAGCTCATCCGGGATCGTTTCACCCATCCGCAAACTTAAACTCTTGGCTAACTCCGTCCGAATGTGTTCCAACGAACGATCCAATTCTGCCACCTTGGCAGAAAGCGATGAAAATTTTTCTGCTCCGGCAGTAATTTCAGCCATATAAGCCTTATCCTGCGCGCGACCTGCGACAGCAGAAGCAGCCGTTAAGCCCTCCGGAAATGCGGCATCTAATTCAGCATAAGGATCCGCCTCAGGCGACGGCGCACCCTCCCCGCACCCCTGTAAAATCAGGCTTCCAACAAAAAAACTAAAGCACACGGCAACCCATCGCGCCGTGTGTGGAACATTAAAATTCCGCATACAAATCCTCTTTGCTAACTCAAGCATATGGCACTAAAGTAGCACAACTCAACTATTTCATCAAGCCTTTTATCTCATTGTTTCATTCCAAGCGACCGGATTCAAACCAAAATTTATCATCAGCCATCGACACCACTTCCCACATCCGCCCCACACTCCCATCACACCGTACACCGCCCACACCAAAAAGACACCAGGCAAGCAACACCCTCAACCTCACCCATTACCCCACCCAAAAAAACACCACCCCACACCACCCAAATAAATGCCACCCCCACACCACGCCACCATGTCAACATCAAAGCAACGATTTCCAGACACCGCCCTCACCCAGACACATCCCAATCAAAAGTATCACCTCCCCTGAATTGGAGAAATCATCAGAGCCGCTGACACTTAAAAACGGCAGCATCACAGTCAAAACGCAAAGGCTATCTTTTAGCGCACAAGTTTCAGCGAAACTGGGGATTCAATTTCAGCGAAATTGAAGTGCAGTTTCAGCGAAATACCCACCTGTCTTTCAGCGAAATTGAGAAGACCTACTATTCACACCTGTTAATAACTCCTCTCAAAGAGCAGAAAAGTCAAAGCACAACACATCCAAACCACTGCAAACACGCGGTTTCTCCACGTTTGACAAAGAGAATCTTGGATGACAGCAGAACCATTGCAAAAAAATACAACGCATTCGGAAGTTGAAACGCACCTAATTCAAGCCTTAGCCAAGGCCTTGAAATGTTTGGCTACTGCACCTGTAGAAGTTTAAACGCACCTAATTCAACTCTTAGCCAAGTTAAATAACAAATCCATTCCCCAAAACAAAAAAGAGGCCGGAAATTCCGACCTCTTTTCCTTACACCACCCTTTTCAGAAATTAAATCACACCCTTTTCAAAACTTTCCCACGGCTACAACCCAAACGCACCCCTGTGGCGACATCACAACGACTGCTCCGACAAGCGTGTTACGTCAAATCACAAAGCTATCCTCATCGGGACGGCCTTGCCAAGTCAAATGGTAAAACTGTTACTCATCCGCGCAGCCTTATCAGGTCAAAATCAAGCAAACAGTTACTCACAGAGTAACCTTGCCAAGCCAAAGTCAAGCGCGACAGTTACTCATCAAGACGGCTTTTCCAAAGCAAAATCAAGTAAAACAGGAAACTTTCTACCGCCGAAAAACCAGGTAA
>JAFTHG010000107.1 GCA_017457555.1 Kiritimatiellia bacterium
ACGCTCTGACGCACCCACGTGGTCTTGGCGCCTGGCTTTTGCAATTGGGCAATACCTATCAGACTGCCCATGCCGAAGCCGGTAATGCGACAAAACTCTTCCAAGCCTACAATCTTCCCCTCGCCAATGCACCGGCTCTTGACCCGGTGGCTCTCCAAAACACGTTGAATGAACTCATCCAATTGGCTGAAGTCGCAGCGACATTCGGCACCTCTCTTTGGGCTCAGGAGGCGCGCTTAGCATTGAATCTGCAATTGCTTGCGGTGCGTCGCGCCTTGAAACACCCGGGTCTTCAACGCGAACGCGCCAAGGCGGCGGCGCAGTTGGAGCAGATGTGGTTGGCTCGTGGGCCACGGGCCCAATTGGATGACAGTCTGAACGCCTTTCTTGCTCAGGAGTTGCCGGAATGAAATTGCCGCAATTGCATCCGGGAGATCGGTGGGGGCTCTGCCTGAGTGGGGGCGCAGATTCCACTGCACTGCTTTTAAAATGTCTGGAAGTGGGATTCCCGATTGTGGCATTGCACTTCAACCATGGCTTTGCGGACGAGGATGGCGACACGGATGAACGCTTTGTGCGCGATTTATGTACGGCAAAAGGGGTTTCCTTAACTGTTGGTCACTGTTCGGAAACGTGGACCAATCGCGAAACGAAAGAGGTCTTTGCCCGCCGTCATCGAATGGCGTTCTTTGCGGCGTGTGTGCGGGATCTGGATCTGACAGGGTTGCTATTGGCCCACCATGCCGATGACCGTGCGGAGAATGTTGTCTTACGGTTGGCGCGCGGTTGTGGCGCAGAGGGGTTGACCAGTTTCCGTGTGGAGGGTGTGGCCCCCTGGGATGCGCGTATCAAGTGGGTGCGTCCGCTTCTGGATGAAACCCATGCCGACCAGATTGCCTGGTTACAAGCCCACGGACAGACGTGGCGAGAGGATCTTTCCAATAGCGACCTCACCATTCCCCGGAATGCGATTCGCGCCACTCTGCCAACGGTATTGCCG
Source organism: Kiritimatiellia bacterium (assembly GCA_017457555.1). Lineage (GTDB taxonomy): Bacteria > Verrucomicrobiota > Kiritimatiellia > RFP12 > DVOR01 > Spyradenecus. The sequence goes on from JAFTHG010000107.1 coordinate 1,001, forward strand.
CATTTTTCTGCCGGGGTGAATGCCGCCGCCGATGTGCTTGCTGAAGAAAATGCCTTTATTGCCGCTTGTGCGGAGGCTGCGATTGAACATCAGACCGCGTGCAGTTTAACGGTGAAGTCCGGGACACATCCGGTGCTTTTGCGGCGTATTGTGCGCGATTGGCTGAAGGATTTGACACGGGAGCAGACGGAACGGCTTTTGCAATTGCCGCTTTCTGCCGTCACAACGGTGTCACAGAATCGCGTGGTGCGGCGGATAAGTGACACGCAGTGGCGCATGGATTCCCGTGAACGTGCGTCAGCACCGCCTCCCTTAATCCTTGATGCTCCCGGCACCTATACCTTTGGTGCCTGGCAGATTTGCGTGGGTGTTCACCCTGCAACCCTGCAATTGCCCTTGCCCTTGACCGTGCGGTCGCGCCGTGCTGGTGATCGGATGCGCCCGCGTGGCTTGCGTGGTTCGCGTAAAATTCAAGATATTCTGACCGAATTACACATTCCTGTTGGGGAAAGGGATGGCTATCCGCTTCTGTGCGATGCACAGGATACCATTTTGGCTTTGCCCGGATTCCGTCCTGCCGCTGTGCCCGAAGGCATTGAAACAGTGGGCATTACCTTTCACTTTTCTGGCGAACGCTGAACGAAGTCGCGCAGATGTCCTATGAGGGCTGCTGCTCCTCTAAAGAGATAGGCGGGATGTCCCAGCGCCCGGCGAAGCTGTCGCAGGATGGCGAATGGGTGAAGAAATCCGCGGTAAGTCGCAGCGATGCAGGCGCGGATATCGTTTTCTGAGAGTGGGGAGCGCATGACTGGAGAGCGCATATCGTAGCGCGACCAATCCTGCGTGAGGAGCTGGCCGCTTGCTTCCAGCTCCCGATAGAGCGGTGTTCCGGGATAGGGGACAAGCCACGTGGCTTGGAGTGTGGCAGCGACTCCGGTTCGCAGGAATTCGCGTCCCAGCTGCACAGTGCGTTCAGCATCTTCACGTGTTTCCCACGGATAGCCGAACATCAACGTAATATGCACGTCCAGTCCTGCCGCAGAAGCTGCCGCTGCTCCTTCCCGAATCGCTTGAATCGTTAACCCTTTGTTCAATTTATCAAGCGTGGCCTGATTGGCAGATTCCACCCCGAAGAGCACCAATCGGAAGCCGGCCCGTCGCATCAGGCGATAGGTTTCTGCCGAGAGCGCACCAAATCGGAGGTTGCAATCGAGCCGCACCTGCTTGTGATATCCGCGTGCAATCATGCCATGGCAGAAGTCTGTCAGCCACTGTCCCACGGGCAAACTGCCCGCATCGTCCATAATTTCGCGCACACCGAGTTGGATTAAGGCGCCAATTTCATCTAAAACATCTTCCACCGGGCGGATGCGATAGGTCGGGTAGAGCGTTGTCCACGAACAAAACGTGCACTTCCCATGCCAGCAGTCACGCGCACTCATCAGATAAGCGCCCGGCGTTCTGGCAAAGTTGCCATTCCGGTAGGCATAGTCTTGCCAACGGGTCAGCGCGCGGTCAATCCGGGGAAGCGTGGCTAAATCAACGGGAATGTCACGCCCTTCAAGCCAGGACAGCAGTGCAAAATCGTAGTCGCCCCCCTTAAGAAGGGCATCTACGGGGGTAGCCTTAAAGGTTTCTTCCGGCAAAGCAGTCACATGGTCACCGGCCATCACCAGACGGCAATGGGGCAGACGGCGCTTTAATTCGGCCGCCCATTGCCAGTGAAAGGCCACAACAGGCGTCTTGGTTTCAAGGAAAATGCAGTCGGGCTGCCACGCAGTCAGGGTTTCCCAGAAGGCATCAGGCGTGAAAGCGCGAGCGATACCGTCCAACCACAACACCTCATATCCGCGTGCTTTCAGGAGCGTTGCCGCACTGGCCGGCACCACGGGGTAGATGGCTGTCGGGTGACTGAACCACTGAAATTGGCGATTCTGCGAGAGGAGCGGCGTGCCTTTGTCGGAGGGAATCGGCGGATAACAAAAGGCAACGCGCCGGATGGCACTCCGCTCCGTATCGGAGAGCGGCGTCGCAGGAATGACTGTGGAGAGAGGCGCGGTAGACATCAGCGTGACGAAAGGGCGCGGCAGGTAACCAGATGGTGGGGCGGTTCGGGGGATTCAATGCCGTAAACTGCGGCATTACCTGCCTGAACGCCCGCAGTCAGCAGTGCATAAACCCAGGCTTTTGCCTGGCAAATTGCTTCCAACAGGGGGATGCCTCGGGCAAGATTGGCCGCCACAGCCGCCGAGAGCGAACAGCCCGTGCCGTGCGTTGTCAGCGGTTGCGCGACAATCGGGGAGCGGATTTCCCACAAGGAGCCGTCTGCATCCATGAGGAAATCGGTCGCAGTCTGGTCGGGATTGTGGCCGCCTTTGAGTAAAATCGGCACATGATGACGTTCAAAAATAGCGCGGCAATGGGTCATCGGCTCGGTAATCGGGTGTGTGGCGGGCAATCCCAGAAGCACATTGGATTCAGGGAGGTTGGGCGTTACGAGCGCCGCTCCGGGGAGGATTCGGGTGATCAGGCTCTCAACGGCATCCGCTGCGAGCAACGTCGCGCCACTGGTCGCCACCATTACAGGATCAATCACACGGGGCACTGCGCCAAATGCCGGAAGGCAATCCGCCACCACCTGAATACGTTCGGCATCCATCAACATCCCGGTCTTGATGGCACTCACCGCAAAATCCTCTGCGACACAGAGCAGTTGGTCGCGCAAAACGGCCGGATCCGTGGCTTGGATGCGCCGCACACCATGCGGATTCTGGGCCGTTAATGCCGTAATGGCACTGCACCCATGCACGTGAAACGCACGAAAGGCGCGGAGATCGGCTTGGATGCCTGCTCCACCACCACTGTCACTGCCGGCAATGGTAAGGGCAACCGGAAAATAAGGCGGGGTTCTCATAATGACACCATTATAAGAAAAAAAGCTTCAATCCGCACATCATTCAGCCGAAAAAGTGCCCACGCGCGCTTCTTTACCCCCTTAAAAGTGCCATGGTGCGCGCGTTTAATGGGAAGATGCGCCTCACTTCAAGGGACAAAACCGCCGTTTGACAGCGCAGGATGGCGAAAATACCAGAACCACTTCAGGAGGTGTCCGCATCATCATTAAAAGAGAACAAGCATTGAGGAGCGTTTGAAAAAGGCAGTCACTGGGTTGGACAGAGGGCGTCATTGAAAGACACTTAGGGTACCTTTTGGAATGCGTTTCATTGAAACCGAAAGTCAATTTCATTGAAACCGCAAATCAATTTCATTGAAACCGAAAGTCAATTTCATTGAAACCGAAAGTCAATTTCATTGAAACCGCAAATCAGTTTCATTGAAACCGAAAGTCAGTTTGGCTGAAACTGAAAGTCAGTTTGGCTGAAATTGAAAATCTCATGAGTAGGCATTGCTCCTGAAAAAGGCTTACACCTTATCGGACAGAGCGCCTTCCAATGCTTGCAACAGCCTCTAATTCATAACCTCATCCGCTACCAAAACCCGGCGTATCAATGCGACTGCCCATCAATTAAAGCGCTGCTTCATGGATTTACCCTCGTGGCACGATTGCGCAATCTTCCTTGTGCAACACTCACCTCGCTTGCCATGAACGGGATAGGGTGCTATACTATCCCCCACAAATGAATCAGGGAAGAGTACGCGTTTTATTTTTGATGTTCAGTGATGCCATCGTGTTGAGTCTCGTATGGGGACTGTCGGCGTATGTCTGGGCGTTGTTTTCCGGCGGGGATTACGATATCCGTTATGTTTGTTCGCGCTGGGACTTTCTCTGTGCTTATCTGGTGCTCAATCTTTTCAGCCGCCTTTATCATGGTAATCCCTTTTATCCCGGTGCACCGTTGGCTCCGGTAGAAGAGTTTCGGCGGCTGGTCTTGACGTCGCTTGCGACAGGGGCACTCTTTTTCGCCTATCTGGCTTTCTACAATAAGAGTACCGCTGTGGAGCCCGGCGTGGTGGTGCTGACGGTTGCTCTCAATATCCTTTTTGCACAAGTGGGGCGCAATGTGATGCGCCGGGTGTTGCGGTCGTCCGGAGTAGGGCAGATGCCGGTGGTGCTGGTGGGTCCCAAGACGGAAGCAACCTACCTGACGCGCATTCTGGGTAATTCGCCTCACTATGGATTTAAGGTGGTATCCGTCTTTGAAAAGGCAACTCTGGCGTGTGAATGGGCTCGCCAACACAATGTGAAGCACTGTATCAGTTGCCAACCGTTGCGCGTCTTCCGGGCTTCTATCAGACGGTTTCTTGCCTGGTTCTCGGTGCTCATCAGCATGCCCGAACCGCAAATCTTTCCTATTGCGATGACACGTCCTGTGGATTTCGCCGGGTACGGTGGTCTTGAGATGGCCAACCAGCTGCGTCAGAAGGGGATTGTCCACGGTAAACGTGTTGCCGAGTGGCTCTTTTCATTGGTTGCGCTCTGCTTGCTTCTGCTTCCCGGGATTGTTATTGCGCTCTGCCTGATGATTGCCTATCGCGACAGCCACATCTTTTACTGCACAGAACGTCTCGGCAAACGGCAGAAACGCTTTACCATCTGGAAGTTTCGCACCATGATTCCAGATGCAGATGCCAGGCTCAAAGCGCTTCTGGCCTCCGATGCTGAGTTGCGTGCCGAGTGGGAGAGCACAGGAAAATTGCGCAACGATCCACGTATCACCTCCTTTGGCCGCCTCTTGCGTAAGACCTCCTTGGATGAAATTCCTCAGCTTTTCAATGTTCTCCGCGGTGATATGGCACTGATTGGGCCACGGCCGATTGTATCGCGCGAAGTGCCGTGCTATGGTGAGCACTACGATATTGTTTCAAAGGTAAAACCCGGCATTACCGGACTGTGGCAGGTTTCCGGTCGCAGCGATGTGGATTACGAGGCGCGTGTGGCACTCGATCTCTACTACGCCCAAAACTGGAACCTCTGGTTGGATTGTTGGATCTTCCTCCGGACCTTCGTGGTTGTGCTGTGTCAGCGGGGAGCCTGTTGAGGATGTTGCCTTTAGGGAACTCCCCCTTTTTTGCCATGTAGGAGTGACAGGCGCTCTGCTGAACTTCAGATTTTACCCAAAAACGGCTCTTTTCAATGAAAAAGTCAGGAAAAGCGTAAAAATAGACTTGCACTTTCAATGAGGATTGAGTAACATTTATTACAAACGTGAGAGTTGCTTTCTGCAAACACCGTTATTGAGTGAGGACACTATGAAAAAACTGATTGTGGCACTTTTCGCTTCTGTAACTTTAGCCGCCGGCGCATGGGCGCAGGAAACGGCTTCTGAACCAACCCTTCAGCGCACGGAAACCCGTACGATTTCCCCCGTTCTTTTCTCCCTTCAGGGCGATGATACCATTGATATTATCGGTCTGCGCCTGAGCGCATGGGGTAAATGCCAGAACTTGACCGGCGTGGACTTGGCAATCGGCGGTGAAGCGATGAATGCTTATGGTGTTCAGTTGGCACTGGTCCGTAATAAAGTGGTAGATACTGCAGGCGCCCTTCAAATCGCAATCGGTGCCAACTCCGCCGGTACGCTCGCCGGTGCACAGATTGGTCTCTTGAATACCGCCATCGTAGCAAAGGGTGTGCAGCTCGGCTTCATCAACTCCACCTCGGATGTTCGTGGCTTCCAGATTGGTCTTTTGAACTCCACGGAATCAATCTATGGTTATCAAATCGGTTTGATTAACGTAATCAAGGGTTCCAAGGTGCCTTTCTTCCCAATCATTAACTTTATGTTCTCTGCGGACTGAGGATTGGTCCTTCATGGAGAGCTGGAAACAAGAACTTGAAGACATCTTTTTGAGCGACTCGCTGGCCTCTCGTGCTGAACGCGAGAACGCTCAATTTGCTAAGTTTTTACGGGAAGTCGCCACCCCTGCACTCAAACAGATTGCAGAGGAGATGCGTCGTCTGGGACGAATGGCAAACGTCCGAGAAGCTCCTGCTTCAACAATTCTCACGGTCTATCGCAATGGCGGTAATGTTGAAGAAATCTGCTACTCGGTAACGCGGCGGTTCGTCAATGATGGAATCCTGCCGATGGCGCATGCTCGCGTGGTCCGTACTAATTCGCGTACGACCACGCATGAAGAGCCTTATCGTCCGGAAGGTTCTGTCTATACGCTTGAAGATGTGACAGCAGACGAGGTCATTCGCTCGTTTTTGACGTTCTACCGGATGACAAAGGGACAGTAATGGGCTGGAAAGGTAAAGACCCTTACGAAGGAATGCGCCCGGAGGCAACCCTGGGCGCCTCTTTTTCTCAACGCCTCTGCGTGTGGTTGGGCACTGGATTTGGCCTGGGATTGGTCGCCCCCTGTGCGCCGGGCACCTTTGGTTCGTTGCCGGGTGTGCTTCTGGCGTGGGGCTTTGCGGCATGGCTCTCCTGGCCATGGCAAGTGGTAGCCTGTCTGGTGCTCACACTTTTGGCTGTGCCCGTGTGTACCCTTTCTGAGCGTGCGCTGAAGAAAAAAGATGACGGTCGGATTACAGCGGATGAGTGGATGCTCTATCCTATCGCCACAATTGGTCTTCCTCTCTGTGAGATGCCGTGGATGTTACTCTCCACCTTTGTGGTGATTCGTATTCTGGATATCCTGAAATTACCTCCTGCGCGTCAGATTCAATACCTTCCGGAAGGGTGGGGCATCGTTGCGGATGATTTTGCTTCTCAGTGGTATGCGTTAGCTGTGAACTGGGGACTCTATTACGTCTGGCAAACGTGGTGTTGCTGATTTCTACGGCGTGGGTGTGCTGTTGCCGCCGATAGGGGTGGATCGATGATTAAACAGTACTTTCTTTTCCTGAGCTTTCTATTCGCAATCGGGTGGGGCCACGCCTCGCCCGAACAAAATATCTTGGAAATGACCGGTCAAGCCGAGGGCGCACGTCCGGACATTCTCTATCTTGCGCCCCGTCTACTTTTGCCGCCGAAGGCCTATACCAAAACCCTTGCCTCAACGGCAAAGTATGGCACTGTCTTACCACACGCCTTTCTGACAGAGAGTGCCTTCTGCTCAATGGGGCCGCTCCCTGTGCTTTCCACGGCAGGTTATCGCATTCTGCCCATTCGCGATGTTTCTTGGGTGGAAGCGACTCAACGTCTGACGGAAATCTTTGCCCTGCGCCAGAAGACGCGCTATGAGGATGGCATTCAGCAGGCTCCGCTCTGCGTGATTCTCAGTGAAGAGGTCAAGCCCGATGAATTAGCCGACACCCTGCCGAAACTGTTGGCGTTGGATGCGCTTATTTTTCTGGCACCACAGGAGGAAACGCTCCCCTTGACGGTGATTTGGAAGAATTATGTGTGGCCTACGCAGCGTTCTGAACAGTCTCTGCGGGTCGAGCATTGGGTGGCAACACTGGCGGAAATCGCCGGGCTCTATCCTCCGGCATCCAGTGGTGCCGTGTCGATTCTTCCCATGTTGACGGGGTCAGGTTACCAACGTCCCTTGGAGCAACCTTTGCTTCTGGGCCCCACTGCTGCCGCATCGCAGAAGGTTGCCCCCTGCACAATGATCTGCTCGTACACACAGTTGCCGGAAGAGATTCCGTGGGTGCCGGATTTTACCGATCAGAGTAAACTTAAACCGACCGAACGTCTCTTTGTATCTTCAACTGTTCCGATTGATCCAGAGGCTGTTTCCGGATTGTCCGCTCGGCGCAGTCCGCAGGGACTTTATATTCGCACAGCCCTCGCAACGCTTGATTTGAAGCTGCCACCTCAGGTCTCTTGTGTCGTTCGCGTGAAGGGGCATTCGCTCTTCTCGGTGTGGCAACCCGAAACGGAAACCTCGTGGCAACTTGCCTGTCCCGATTTGCAAATTGTGGAATTTTTCCTGATTCTGCCACCGAAGATGGACCCCGTGGAAGCCTTGCCCTTCCTCTTTGTGTCGAAGCCTGAGGCTGAAGCTGACGCCACGCCGCCGGAAGAGAAGGTAAAAACGCCTTAAAGTGTGGCTTCTATAAGCGTGCGCTCCAAGGCATCAAGCACTTCATAGCCACGCATTGTCGGCGCAGCATTCGCAGTAAGCAATCCCTGTTGCTGAAAAAGGTGCAGGATGTTTTTCCACGCAGTGAGGTAGGGGCGTAGCAGGGGATAGTGCTGAGCAATTGCAGTTAGATCCAGTCCCTCACTCAGACGGAGCCGCGTTAAACACCGCTCCAATGCATCATCAAGTTCCGATACAAGCATCTCGTGTCCATCACCCTCGCGACGCAACCGCCCCAGACGGGATGCCGCCCCTGTGCCGAGCCCCAGATAATCGCCACCGTGCCATGTATTGAGATTATGCCGGCAGCGAAAACCCGGCTTAGCATAGTTGGAGGTTTCATACCGTTCATACCCTGCCGCCGTCAATAGGGAAGCGGCTTCCGCAATGGCATCGCAGAGCGCATCACCATCCGGAGGAGCCATCCCGGCACGAGCCCACGCACTTCCCTCATCAATGGAGAGCGCATAAACTGAAAGGTGGGGTAAATCCAAGTCCAAAATGCGTTTAAGCGTATCACGCCAACCGTCCGCCGATACACCGGGAAGTCCAGCAATGAGGTCAATCCCTGTGTCGGGAATGCACTGCCGTGCACAGGCAATCGCATCCAAAGCTTCTTGCGCGGTATGACGACGGTTGCACCGCTCCAAAACAGGATCAAACAGACTTTGCACCCCGATGCTGATGCGGTTGACGCCACACGCCGCCAAGGTCGTCATAAGGTCATCGGTCACCGTGGCGGGATGCAGCTCAACCGTCCATTCGGTCGTGGCGGTTAAGGGCAGGTGAAGCCGTTCTGCCAGCGCACGGAAACCCGCTGCACCAATCAGTCCAGGCGTTCCGCCACCGCAGTAAAGCGTCTGTAAAGGCGCCAACGGGACGCCACGCGTCTCGGCTTCCTGTTGGAGTGCGGCAAGTGCTGCTGCCCAATCGCGTGGTGGCGGTCCGGAGTGAAACGCACAATAGCCACACCTCCCCGTGCAATACGGGAAGTGAAGGTAAAGGTGCTCAACAGGAGAAACCGTTGTCATACAATGCGGAAACGCCGCAGATCTGCCATCAGACCTCTTGCAGTTCTTTGATATGTTTGAGGCCAAAATGCTCCAGAAAAGTTGCTGTCGTGCCATAGAGGAAAGGACGTCCCGGCAATTCGCTCCGCCCCACCGTGCGGATGAGATTGAGTTCGAGCAGTGCGCGCAACGTATGATCCGTGGAAACCCCGCGCACCGCCTCAATCTCCGCCTTGCTCACCGGCTGACGGTATGCACCAATGGCTAACGTTTCCAACGCAGCACGCGAGAGACGTTGTGGCGTGTCATGTTTCAACAACGTCCGCACCCACGGCGCTGCTGCAGGAATGGTGCGGAACGAAAACCGCCCATCCGCCTCACAGAGACGAATCCCCAAATCAGCATGCGCGAGCGTTGCGCCGATATCTTCCAGATACGCACGAATCTCCCGAACACTCACCGTTGCAAAAGCCGCCTCCGGCGAATCCGCCGCCGCTCCCTCTCCCCGCCGTTGTAACGCCTCACGCAACTCCTCCGGCGTCATCGGATGCTCAGCACCAAATAACATCGCTCCGATGACCGACTGCAAACTCTTCGGTGCTGGCAATGGTAAATCATCAATCATGCCACGAGCAGGTGCGGTGGATGGTGTCTGTGGTACCTGCGTTGCAGAAGTGCGTGATGCATGGCTAGTTACAAGTAAATCTTCATTCATACTACTATAGTATAACACAAGCCACGCCTTACAACGCTCTCCCTTTTCAGGCAGCCTTTTTACCGCAAAGCCGCTAAAGAAAATGCAGTTCACTCCCTCCGCGTCAGAGTTAAAGCATGTCTTCGATTGCTGACATCTCACTGCATTCTCCTTGCTTCTCCACACTGGCAGTACTGCGCTGCAGACGTCCTTTACTCACCACTTGCCCCTGTGGCGTAGTTGCCATCATTTATCTTCCAGCGTCTATCCGTAGCATCACGTTTTCGTAATGTGTCAAATAAAAAGTGCACCGAAGATGCGGTAAATGGTTGAAGATGTGTGAGTTAAGTGTGTCATTGATATGTGCACCGAAGGAGAGGCGTTCTATGGGGAAGGGACGG